>DAIEST010000133.1 GCA_027346125.1 Leptospirillum sp.
AGGCCTCGTCCCAATCCGGCGTTCCCCGGCTTTCAGGGATCCGTTCAAGGATCACCCGGACCCGTCTGGCATCGTCCGGAGACAGTCGTGCCAGGGAGAGCGAGGCCTTCAAGGCCAGTCCGAACGCACAGCTGGAAATCGCCTTCTCCAGCGCTTCGCGAAACAACCGCTCCGCTGGTTCCCGACTGTTTGGCCCGATCATGAGCCGGGCCTCCCCCTCAAGTCGCAAAAATTCGGAATCAAGAACACGGATCCCTGTGCGCTCGGCATCCGACCTTCCCTCTTTAATCGCTTCAAGAGCGTTGTGTGGTCTTTGTACCCGAAGAGCCGCACTGGCCTCAAGCGCGCTGTAAAGAGGCGAAAAGCCCGGAAGATCCTCCATGATGACCCGTTTCGCATCCCGAATCATGATGCACCCTTCCGGATCTCCTTTTGCCCACCCCAGAGAGAAGAGCGCAGAATGTACCCAAAGCCGGAATCCGTTGTTCTCCGATAGCACAAGCATCTTTCGGGCAACCGGATTGATCTTATCAGCCTCACCCGAGAAAAAGTGGATGAGGATCAAGAATGACAGGGACAAACACAGGGAAAGAGGATGATCGAGCCCCGTCGACCGTTCGATGGCCCGGTCGATCCAGATCACCGCCTCTTTCGAACGGCCCTGGAACCAGAAGTTCAGGGAAAGATCGCACATCAGGCCGACGATCGGCTCTTCCGCATAGGGAGAAAGCGTTCCTTTCCGGTCGAAGTCATAGAAGGCGGCCGCGTCGGAGAGCGCATCCTTCAAGCTCCGTTCCGATGCCAAAAGATGATTGCCCCAGAAAAGAGTGCTGCCCAATGCATGACTGGCCCGCACACTCTCCTCCCCTCGCCCGATTTTCCGGCTCTCCCTCACCAGCTCTTCAGCCCATCCGGATGCTTCCCCTGGACCCCTGCGGGTCAGCGCGGTGGACCACATGGCGTACACTACAGGAAAGGTCCGGGATGAACCCTTGATCTTGTCGCACAGTTCGGAGGCCCTTTCATAGATCTCATCGATCTGGGCAACACCATAACCATGGATCGCCCGGCAGACAGGTCCGATGGCAATCAGAAGATCAAGCTCCCTTGCTGCGGAGGCTTCGGAACCGGAAGAATCCATTTTGACGATCTCAAGCGCCTTTTCAAGGTGGGAGCCCGCATCGCGGAGCGCTCCCGTCGAAACGGCCCGCTTTGCGGCATGAACCCAGACAGGAAGAGCCTCGTCCATCATTCCCGCCAGGGTGAGGTGCTCCGCCAGAAACTCGGGCTCCTGCTCTATCCGTTCCGAAAAACGGGCGCTCAGAACCTCAACCGTTCGTCGATGGATTTCTTTCCGTGTCGAATGGGGCAACGACCAGAGAATCGCATCCCGAAGCAGTGCGTGCCGAAAAGCGTATGTCTTCACCGAATCATCCGCAATCCGGATCCAGATACCCTTCTCACAGAGGCTCTCCTCCTTCATGCCCAATCCTCTGAGAGGCTCTCCTTCGAGGCCTCCCGACAAATACACAGCCTCCAGAAGGTCGAGCGGGAAGTTCATCCCGAGACAGGCGGCAACCTGGGCAATTTCCCTGTCCTTGCCCAGATTGTCGATCCGGGCAGACAGGAGTTCCCGGATATTCGGAGGAAAATCCGGCTTTCGATGGCCGGGCGCCAGCCTCTTCATCCGGACAACTTCTTCCAGAAAAAGAGGCACTCCGTCTCCCAGATCCATCACGTCCTGGATCTGGTCCGGAGAGAGCGATCCCTGGGAAAGCCCCTCCACAAGCATCCGGCTTTCGTCGCCATTGAGCGGAAGAAGGCTCATGTGACAGTCCGGACGGACGGAAGAGATCATGCTGAGCCTGTCTTCAGTCCGGCTAGTGAACAGGAACATCACAGGACCAGAATCGAGCCTCCGGAGCATTTTCTGAACCAAGTTGAGGGTCGCATGATCGGCCCAGGACAGGTCTTCGATGACCAACAGAAGAGGCGACTTCCGGATCCGTCCCGACAGCATGTCCACGATGAGATCTTCAATCTGGAGATTGTTCTTTTGTGGCGGCAGGTCAGGAAGATTTTTCGACCAGGGCCCCTCTCCAAGAAGAAACTGGAGAAAACTTGGGAGATCTTCCTCTACCGGACGATCCATGGACAGAAGATACTTCTCGACAAGATATTGCCGTTCCTCAGGTGTCTTTCGACCGTTCAGCCCGAGAAACTCCCGGTAAAAACGGATCAGCGGGAACCAGGGAGTCTTCTCGTATTCCGGGAAACAGCATAATTTGTGGATCGTTCCGGACTGTCCGACCGACCGGACAAGAGCGCGCACCAGACGTGACTTTCCAATCCCCGCCTCTCCCGTGATCCAGACCACCTTTTTGTGGCCCCGGGTGACATCCTTCCAGAGAAGAAGAAGATCCTTGAGATTCTTCTCCCTGCCCACAAAAAATTCTCCAACCGAAAGGTCTTCGCATTCGCCAAGGATACGGTGCATTTCCTGGCGATCCTGGGCATTCCGGGAAGGAATCATTCCACAGGACTCTGACCAGTAAAATGAGCGGACGCTCCCAAGCGTCATATCGCTGACAAGAATCTCTCCCGGAGGCGCCGCCGCCGCAATGGAAAAAGTTTTCCCTGTTTCCGTACCCAAAGCATCCGGGTATCCCATCAGGAGGTCACAGACTACATCTCCGGTATGAATGCCGATCTTTACCTGGGGGGGGCATTTTCAGGCAGGCTGGTTCGCTCCAGTATCTCACGGGCCGCACAGATGGCCAGGCGGGAGGCGTTTTCCTGTGCCTCGGGAAAGCCGAAGTAAGCCAGTACCCCGGCACCATGAAATGGTGCGATCCATCCCCCCCGGTCCAAGACGACCGCTTCAGAAATGTCCTTGAATTCTCTCAACCATTTGAGAAGGCGATCAGGCTCCCCTTCGCTTGCTGCACCTACCTGAACATGGACATGGAGAATCGTGAGCTGACGGTATTCCCAGGAGATATCGGGGATCTCCTTCCGGGCAACAATCGGTCTTTTTCCGGAAAGGAGTCGCTCAAGATGCTTCGACCGAACGTTCATTCGCTCCCGGATATCCTCGACCCATCGATCAAAAACGGGAGAGCAGGGAATGGTCGCGTCTTCCAGAAACGGTCCCCGGTACTCTTCGAGCTGGAGTCTGATTTTCTCGCGGCACCGGTCACAAAAGGACGGTTCGTGAAGTATCTCGCATCCGTCGGCAGGCCTTTCGTCCTGGAAGCGGACAAGATCAACCGGATCCGCTCCGGTTGGAGAAAAGCTCCACCAGACGGCAATTCGATCGTTCTCAAAAACCTCAGGAATTCCCAGACGTTTTTTCAGGATATAGATTGTGCTGTTGAGATTATGGCGTCCGGACTGTTCAGACATGCCTGGCCAAAAAAGATGGATGAGATCAGCCCTGCGATGGCGTCTCCGATCGACGGCCAGATAAAGGAGAAGCGCGTAAGGCTTGTCGAAAACCGACTTCGACAGAACATCTCTTCCCAGCACGATTTCGGGAGGCCCTAAAACCCGGATGCCGAGCGATTTTTTTTTCTCCCCGGAACCGATCATCGGAAACATCCCTCCAACGGGATTGGGGTCCCCCCAAAAGAACGGGAAAAATGAGGATAAAAACCAAATTTATTTTCAATTCAGAAACAATTGTCAGCCGATTGATAGAATGGACTTCTCCTCAATATAAATACCTACTACCATGAAGACAACATTAAAGTTTCACCATAAATGCCCAGAATTCAACAATGCCAGCAACGATGCGGATTCTTCTTGGGGTCTCAAGAATTTTCCCGTCGCAGGATAGAACCTTGCGAACTTCGAATCCTTGGGCGAAAGACCGATGATCCCAGATGGGTGAGGGACG
>DAIEST010000289.1 GCA_027346125.1 Leptospirillum sp.
CCCTGAGCGAAGAAAATGAGCGAACGGGCCCCGTTCAGGGCCCTTCGTCCGGCTTTTCTGCACAACACCAGTTCTGGCCCTCTGTTCAGGCGCTATCGTCATCGATTTGCGACAGAGTGGTTCAAAAAAAACTTTCCCTCCGGATTTTATCGTCCGACCCGGAACGAGGAAGAAGGAAAAAAAGCACTGGACCAGATTCTGGACTGGAATCCGGACTGTCTGTTTGTCGGCGGAGGGGACGGTACCGTTCACCACCTGCTCCAGGGGGAGCTGCCAGAACACCTTCCGATCAGGATTGTTCCGCTCGGAACGGGGAATGTCCTGGGATACAACCTTTACGCCGGAAAAGGTCTCAGGACGTCATTGACAAAAGACCCTCTTGTTCCGGTCCGGATCTCTCTCGGACAATGGGGGGAACGCTACTTTGTCCTGATGGCCGGAATAGAGTTCGACGGAAGAGCGGCATTTCTGGTCCGCCCGAAGATCAAGCGGTTTTTGGGCTCGACCGGTTATTTTCTGGCCGGTGCGGAAGCATTTTTCCGATGGAGGGAAAGCAGGATTTCAGTCCGCTGTTTCAGCGCAACCGGCAGCAAAACGCAATCGGTGACAAACTGGTCGACAAAATGGCTGGTTGCCAGCCGTTTTCCCGTCTATTTCCCCCCTTTTCCCCTGAAGAGAAACTCCCCTGCGTTCTCCGACATTCTTTGCCTGGATATTTTTACCGGGGAAAACCGCCGTGAATTTCTCCTGTATGTTCTCGAACGGGCTTTCGTTCCCCACCGTCCGTCATCCCGGGGTGTATCCCTGTCCGCACAGCGTGTCGATCTGATGTCTCCCGTTCCGGGTCATCTGGACGGGGAGCCCTTTCTGAGCGGAGACAGCATTTCGGTTTCGCAGAAAACAGCGACTTTCCTTTTTTCGGAAAACAGCCTTCGTCGCTGGCCTGCCTCCACCTGACCCGGTTCGCGGCAAGCCTCACAGAGAACTTCGGTGCCTGGATCCGCGATCAGTCGTTTCGCCCGGGGGGAAATCTCTGGCGCATCATCGCTCCACCAGGGAAATGCATGAGTGCCCAAAAGGATACGCATCAGACGTAATCGTTGAAGTCGTCGGGAGTCTTCTCGAAATCCGGTGCGTTCCAGAGGATTTGCCCCTTGGCGGATCCGGGCTTCCTCTGTTGTTGGGAGGGATGTACGGGAACCATTTTGAGAAGAGGCTTATTGTCTTTTGTAATCACAATTTCTTCGCCCATAAGAGCCTTCCGTACGAGTTCCGGAAAGTGTGCCCTGGCTTCGGCAATGTTGAAACGAGCCATCGTTTTCTCCTTGTGGATTTGGGACAATGCACATGACCACTTCAGATGACGATATAGTGAATGCCAGAACAAGTATTTGCCAGGCAAAGTAACCGCTCCTGCAGGCCCGGAATATCTCCATGTCGTCGGCAGGCCACACCGGAATTCCGGAGAAGAATGTTCGGTGCAAGTCCGACCTGAACAGATCCTCGATCAAGGCTGATTCGAATTTCTCCGACAACCGGAATGCCATATATGGTCCCTCCCCCGGTTGCAAGAGGGTGGTTCCCGTCAGAAGGAAGGTCGTAGCGTACATATATCCGGCCTCGTCATGGAAACGTTGTGTTTCCGGGCCTCGATGAAACATTCGAGCACTCTCTCCTGATCAAGC
>DAIEST010000142.1 GCA_027346125.1 Leptospirillum sp.
GATCGGGTGCCGGACGCGTTCCGCCCGTATCGGAGGGCTCCGGTTCCCTGTCCGGAACGGCGGACAAGAGACAAGTCCTCTGCCCGACAGGTTGGTATGGTATCAAAAACCGTCCCGACTCCCAAGCATGGCGTTTTGAAGCGGGAACCATCGAACCCGGGCAACCGGGGCCGGATTGCGCTTCGCAAAAGAAGAAGGGCCAGAAATCCGATAAGACCCCCAACGGGTGAAAACACGACAGGAAATACCCTGTCAGACCAACGAGCGACCCTGGACAGATGATCGCGATCGGACGAAGAACATATGTTCCTTTTTGAAATAAGACATCCCCAAAGCCATTTCGGCCCCCTTTTCCCCCCCCGCAAGATTTTCGACAGACTCTTCAAGCAACTGGGCCCCTACCAGGGGCTGTTCTACCAAAACAAACGACTGATCCTCCATTCTCCACCCATGAAAGGACTCTGGCCCGAAATCACCCACGGACAATCATGGGAACATTTTCTCGACTACCTGAAACAGATCATTCCCCAAGGAGAACGGACACATTACGCCGAGTTCATCAAGCGCCAGCAGAATCTGACGGCTCCCTTCGCAGACAAATTCATTCTCTCGTCAGGCATATTGAGAGACTTCTCGTTTCTCGGCATCTACATCCATCCGACGCCCTTCGGCTACCATATCGCCCTGACACCGGCTTCCGGTCGCGGAGAGATCGAAACACTGCACGCAAGCTACGTCCGGATGGACCTGGATCCCCTTTTTGAGGGAATGGAACTGTGGATCCGGGAGATCGAATCGGAACAGCTTGTTTCGGAAGCGATCCGCTCCATTCCGGAAGCATTCAGAAAGGAGACCACTTTCCATCGAATCACCCAATACCAGAACACCGAAGGGGCCATTGAGTCCGCCCAGCTCATTTATATGGAAAGAAACGAAAAATGGGTCCGGGACAGCCATGAAGACGAAAGGACCTCCTCGAACAATGAGGCACCGCGAATCCAGGCAAAAATGGAGAACGGGGACATCCTCATCAAAATCACATTCTTCGTCGGACAGATCTACCCGCTATTATGGGCGGCGGTCCGCTACCGGACACTCGAGAAACATTCATTGGGCCAATTCTACGATTTCGTCCGATCCTTTTCGGACCAATCCGTTCTGTTGGCGCAGAATTTCCTGTCCCGCTCGTTCCAGTTCTCAAAACACTGGACCGGTCAGGGTTATGAAATGGGATCCCTCGAATCCATTGCGGGAACCCTCTCTCAGGATCCCCTGACTTCCCCGGTCATCCCCATCTGGGGACTCACCAGCGATACGCTTGAAATCATCCGGAAAACATCCCGGCTCTCGGACCCCATTTTCCTCGACTGGGAGAAAGGGCTTGCCGCAATCCTCCTGCGGGACTGCTCGATGGAGGACGCACAGAACATCGTGTTCAGGAACCTTTCCAGCCGGATGAAGCTTCCGGTCGAACCCCCGACGACAGTGGATCAGTTCATCCACACAGGATGATTCCAGAGGACAAACGGGCATGCCCTTCCAGCATCCCCTATTCCCGAGCGCTTATCTGTACCTACAAAGACCATGGCCCCCCAATATTGTCAACAAAATAACCATATCGTAAAAACAAGCCTCATTGTGTCGAAACGGATTCTCTGGTCGCCATGCCCTTCCGCTAGACCCGGATCACTCGCTCCCGTTCCGGAGTTCTCTCGGGAACCGGGATTTCGGATGGTCCTGACGAAGGAGACCGGACTTTCTCCGGTCGAAGACCTGGTCCGGAGCAAACCTCTTGTCATTCGCCCTGTTGTGGGTCAGAAGGACCTCCGCCCGGGCGCCCAGGTACACATAGATGCCCAGACCGACCAGAAGACCGACGACAGTGAAGACCAGCCAGCCGGCTTCGTTCAGATGAGTGGGATCCTGGATCGCGAATTTGAAGACCAGCATCAGGGCCTCGATCGAAATCGCGATCAGGATGGAGGAAATGAATCGCGTCAGCGTCCTTCGGGTGGCGCTGTGTCGA
>DAIEST010000143.1 GCA_027346125.1 Leptospirillum sp.
TACCCGGATAGACCGCTTTTTTATTCACTCGATGCGTCGTCTTAGCAAAGCCACCCGGCTTTCGCCATAGGCGTACGTTTTAAGTAGTTCGAAACCCCTCTGCTGCACGAGCTCCGCATGATAAGGATCTTTGTGGTGAAATTCCAGAACCAAAAGGGTACTGGCTCCCACTATACCACTAAGACTCAGACGGGACAAGAGTTCCTCCCTGAATGGCCAATGGTACGGGGGATCAAGAATCAGAATGTCGACAGGATCCCCTGTCCATCGCTTCAGGAAAGAGAAGGTGTCTTCCTGCAGAACCTGAAACGAGGATTCCCGTTCGGCAAAACGGTCTTTCAAAAACCGCCGGAAGGATTGGACAAGCTTCCGGTCGTGTTCCACCCATAGAACCTGCCTGGCCCCATTTGAAAGGGCTTCGAGCCCATAGGCGCCTGTTCCGGAAAACAGATCCGCGACAGAAGAGTCGGGCCAGTCGTTTCTGAGAATATTGGAGACGGCTTCCCGGACCTTTTGCGTCGTTGGCCGAAGTCCTGGTTGCGGATGATAGGGGATGGGAATCCCTTTGAGGGAGCCTGTCTGAATGCGAAGCATCGGGTAGGGTAAAAAAAAGGGGCCCAGAGGCCCCTTTTTTCAGGAATACTCCTAAATCAAAGTCCCAGAGCCTTCTTTGTGGCAGCGTCAACGTGACCGGTTGCCTTCAGCTTGTGGGTCTTCTGGAATGCCACGATGGCTTTCCGGGTCGCCGGGCCAAAGAACCCGTCGGCCTTGATCTTGGCACCTTTGGAAACCAGAGCCTTCTGAACTTTCATTACGAAAGCTGATGGCTTTCTTTTGGCCATCTTCATGTGCTTCATCGGCTTCTTGGCAGCCTTCTTCGCAGGAGCAGCCTTCTTAGCCGGAGCTGCAGGAGCCGCGGCCGGAGTTGTAGCAGGATCCGCAAATGCGCCACTGATGGGGAGGGCCAAAGCCGAAATACCCATCATAAGTCCACCAAAGGCCACTACCACCATCGTCTTGAATGACCGATTTTTTGTCTCCATCGTTTGAATCACCTCCTTTGACTCTCGTTGTTCAGAGTCGGGTTGACTGACCAGCCTACAAAACAGGCTTGTTCGGTTCCGGATCATAACAATACGATCCCTGAGTGTCAACAAACAGCGAAGATTTGACAATCCTCACATTAATGAGCGGTTGAAAACAGGGATTTGCCTTTTCTCCAGTTATCCGTATCGGACGACAGAACGATTCCCTGGTCCCTCCCGGCGGGTCAGAGCGGCTTCTCTGCGATATCCTTCCGGAACCGGGCATGATCGAGACGGATATGACTCATGGCGCGGTAGGCCCTGTCCCGGGCTTCCCGGGTGTCGACCCCTTCCCCGACAACCGAAAGGACCCGACCGCCGGAAGATACGAGCTGTCCATTTCTTTCCGCCACTCCGGCGGTATAAATGCGAACATGATCTTCCTGTCGCGCTTTTTCAAGACCCTCAAGAACAGCGCCATAGACCGGTTTTTCGGGATATCCCTCAGAAGCGAGAACAACGGCCACTCTGGCGAGATCCTCCATCGCGACAGCCGTTTCGAGGGATCCATTGGCGGCCGAGAATAACAGTTCGAGAAACGCCGGACCAGCCGCAGGAATGAGGACCTGGGCTTCGGGATCGCCGAACCGGGCATTGAACTCAAGGACTTTCAGTCCTTCCGGTGTTCTCATGATACCCGCGTAAAGGAATCCGACAAAAGGGGCACCATGCCTCCTGAGCGACCAGAGGCAGCGATCGATGATCTGGCGTGCCGCTTCCTGGTCTTTCTCCTTCCAGTCTCCAAGAGGTGTCTGCGCTCCCATTCCACCGGTGTTCGGCCCTTTGTCACCGTCGTGGATTCTCTTGTAGTCCCTGGCCGCCGGGAACGGGACGAACCGTGTTCCATCGGTCAGCGCAATAAAGGAGACCTCCGGCCCGGTGAGCCCCTTCTCCAGAAAAATCATTTCCTGCGCTTCTTTCAGCTCTTTCCGGACAAAGAAGCGATCCAGGGCATCTTCGAGATCCCGGTCATCCAGAATGACCGAGACTCCCTTTCCCTGGGCCAGGCCATCCGCTTTCAGGACAACGGGGTATCCCCACTCCTTTACAGTTTCCCGGGTTTCCCGGGCATCCCTGACGATCCGGAAATCAGCCGTGGAAATTCCGGCTTCCAGCATTCGTTCTTTTGCAAACAGCTTTGAGCCTTCGATCCGGGCCGCCTCGTAGGAAGGTCCCACGACGGCAATGCCCCGTTCGGCCAGACGGTCTGCCATCCCTTCCGCAAGCGGTTTCTCGGGTCCGATGACGACCAGATCAGGAGTATGGGACGCAATCCAGTCTGCGGCGTCCGACGTGGATGAGGGCATTTCCGGCAGAACGCCGGCGTCCCGGGCGATTCCGGGGTTTCCGGGTGCCACGATCACTTCCGGCTTCTCCGGGCTTTGGGCGATTCCGGCGGCGAGCGCATGTTCCCGACCCCCGGAACCGATTACCATGATTCGTCTTGTTCGTTTGCCCACGGGAGATTTCCTCAATGCCTGAAGTGGCGCATGCCGGTCAGTATCATGAACATGTTGTGTTCTTTCGCGGCGGCAAATACCTCCTCATCCCGGATCGAGCCTCCGGGCTGGATAATCCCCGCCACTCCCAGTTTTGCCGCTTCATCAATCCCGTCCCGGAAAGGAAAGAACGCATCGGATGCCAGGATGGATCCCCTGGTCTCCCGCGTCGCCTTCATTCCGGACAGGCGGACGGAATCGACCCGGCTCATCTGTCCCGCTCCGATCCCGACGGTTGTTCCGTCCTTGGCCAGAATGATGGCGTTGGACTTGACATGCTTGGCGACGGCAAAGGAAAAGAGCGCGTCCCGGACCTGTGACGGAGTGGGTTTGACCGAGCCTTCGAATCTGAGCTGGCGTTCATCCGGTGCCAGTGCCATATCCGGGGACTGGCACAAGACGCCTCCTGAAACGGTCCGGAACTCCCACATGTTTTCCGAGCGTTGGGAGGCAGGGATTTCCAGAAGGCGGATATCTTTTTTGCGGGTCAGGATCTCCCTGGCTTCGGCGGTGAACTCCGGTGCGATGACGACTTCCAGGAAGATCTTGGCCATTTCGGTCGCGAGATCTCCGTCGACGGACTTGTTGACGGCGACGACTCCGCCGAAGGCCGAGACGGGATCCGTTTCCCGGGCTTTCTGATAGGCCTGTGTCACTGTCGTTCCCAATGAAGCGCCACAGGGATTGTTGTGCTTCACGATCACCACGGCCGGTTCGGAAAACTCAGAAACAAGCCTGAATGCCGCATCCGCATCCAGAAAATTGTTGTAGGACATTTCCTTGCCCCAGATTTTTCGTGCGCCGGCCACTCCTGTGGCGGGAATGCCGGCCGGGAGGTAGAGGGCGGCTTTCTGGTGGGGATTCTCTCCGTATCTCAGGTTCTGTTCCCGGCGCAGCGAAAGCGTCATGAGCAAGGGCATGGAATCATTCCCGGCAGATTCGAGGGATTCAAAGTACTCGGAGATGACCCGATCGTACTCGGAGGTCATCCTGAAGGCTTTTTTTGCCAGTTGGCGTTTCCGTTCCGGAGCAATTTCCTCCCCTTTTTCGAGGGTTTCCAGAATGGGCTCATAATCTTCCGGGTCCGTGACCACCACCACCGATTCGTGGTTTTTGGCGGCCGACCGGATCATGGAAGGACCTCCGATATCGATCTGTTCGATGGCTTCCTCCACAGTGACGCCTTCCTTCCGGATTGTTTCCGAGAACGGATACAGGTTCACGAAGACAAGGTCGATCGGAGTGATGCCGTGGGTTTCCATTGCCAGTTTGTGTTCGGGAACGGAGCGCCGCGCCAGGAGCCCTCCGTGGATTTTGGGATGAAGCGTCTTGACCCGGCCATCCATAATCTCGGGAAATCCGGTCACGGAGGAGACATCGATCACTGGCACTCCATGTTCCCGGAGGAATTTGGCCGTCCCTCCGGTCGAAAGGATCTCCACGTTCAGTCCGGACAGGCGTTTCCCAAGGGATTCAAGGCCGGTCTTGTCTGAAACGCTGATTAATGCGCGATATTTTGGCTGGGGCATTTTTCTCTCCTGGATCTGTGTGCCGTTGATGGATTATGGGGTCCGAGACGAAATCGAATATACATGGTGACATATTTTCATGGCTGCGAAAATCCGTTGCGGAAGGAAGGGATCAAAAACAGATCCACCTCATAGAGCGGAGCCTGAGAGGCAGCCCACCGACGGGGTATATGGAGCGTCGCAAGGTATTCCGGTATCCCCCATCTGGAGCCAAGCTCCTTGTAGAATCCTCCATTCGGGCCGTTCTGGATCAGAAGAACCGGTTTCCCCTGCAGCGAAGCCGCTTCATCCGGAGAAATCTTCGTGGTACGGAAATGCCGTTTGGGATGGATCTGGTAGACAGGTATCTTTCCATACTCCAGAAATTTGAGTTCCGCGGAGTTCTGGTAACCGTCGACGACCCAGGCGACAGGCCGCCTGGAGGCAGGAAGACGATCGATTTCCCGGTGAATTCTCCGATCCATCGTCTTCATCCCGTGGAGACGTCCCGTACCGTCGATCTGGGGATTGATCGGAAGGACCGGGTACAGCGCCTGGGCAAAGACGACGAATACCATCAGAAAGCCGATCCCCAGGCTCCACTGCGCAATGCGCTTCCAGAACGTGCTGGCGTCGACGCGTTGCGACAGATAGATTCCGGTCAGGGCCAGGGCGGAAAGGTATCCTTCCACCGGCCAGTTTGCCTCTACTTTTGCCTTGAAGCTCGAGTAGGCAAAGAAAAGAAGAACCGGATACGAGGTAACCCAGAGAAGGAGCGGTCCTGTTTTCCGGGAACGGAGAATCTCCGGCAATGTTGCGATTCCAGTCCACAGAATCAGCAGGTAGATGCCCGGACTGAGCATCAGGAGCTGTCCGCCAAGATAATCCATGAATGTGGCAAGAGGGGTGTCCTGATGGGCCTGCATCCCGTGATGCCACTGAAAAAGAAAGGAGATCCAGTGGTGTTTGCTGTTCCAGTAGACATCAGGGAGAAAGATCAGCGCCGACAGAACGAGCGAGACCCAGAGGACCGGCTTTCTGAGCCAGAACCGGTTTTCCGGAGACAGGATCAGAAACAGGAAAAGCAGCGGAGCCAGAAGAACCATCGTGTATTTGGAGAGAAGTCCCAACCCGAAAAAAAGACCTGCGAGGAGAACCCATCCGCTGCTTTTCTCCTGCATTCCCTGATAAAAAGCCCAGACAGTCAGCATGTAGAAGAGAACCTGGGGCGTATCGGGGGTCATCAGGAAGCCCCCTGCCGCAAACAGGATGTTCGCATTGAGCAGGATGACCGCCCAGAAGCCCGCCCATCTGTCCCTGCTGACGGATTTTGCGATCTGGTAGATGAGATAGCTCAGAATGGGCCCGGAGAGAATCGGAAGAATCCGGACGGCGAGACGGGTCGTTCCAAACAGGTGGGTCGTGATCCAGAGGATCCATCCCGTCAGGGGAGGATGGTCGAAATACCCCATTTGGGGATGGAGGGACCATGACCAGTAGTACGCTTCATCCGCGACCAGTTCGGTGGAAAAAGCCAGGACGGCATGGATCAGTGTCCCCAGGAGGGTGATCAGAATCGCAAGTTGTCCAGGCTGGCGGCGGAGAAAAACGTTCAAGGAGTATTCCCGGTGCGATAATTCATTCGGAAAAGGATCATCTTTTTCAGGCTGTCCCGGAGAATTCTTCCGTTCAGGGTGGAGCTTCCGAGGATCCGGTCCCGGAAGGTGATCGGGACTTCGTTGAACCGATAGTTTTTCAGGTGAAGGATATAGAGCATTTCCTGAAGAACCGAAGGTCCCCGGCTGACCAGATGGTTCCAGGGAATGTCGCTGACGATCTCTCTCCTGAAAATCCGGAATCCGGAAGTAATATCCCGATAGGGGATCGAAAGGATCATCCGGATATAAAGATTTGCGAACCGGGTGAGGAGTGTTCTGGAATAAGGCCTCCCCTCTTCCCTGCCTCCCGGAACGAGACGTGAGCCGATGACGCCGTCGTACCCTTCGATTCCCTTCATGAGTGCCGGCAGATCCTCAGGGGCATGGGACCCGTCCGCATCCATCTCTCCAATGAAAGGAACCCCCATCTGGAGGGCTTTCTGGAATCCTTCGATGCCCGAGGGCCCCCTTCCCCTGTCCCGGAAGCGGTGGAGGAGATAGACGTACCCTTTCCGGGTTTTCTGGTAGTTCTGGACGATTTCCCACGTGCGATCCGGAGAATGGTCGTCGACGACAAGGACCCCATAGCCCGGAGAGAGCGCCAGAATGCGTTCGATAAGAGAGACGATGTTCTCGGATTCGTTATACGTGGGAACGATCATGAGAAGGGAAAGGGGCGCCTCCGGCGGACAGGAGGGGCCGGTGAAGACGGGATCGTCGGATGAATGGGATTGCGCGTCTGTCGTCATCTTGAGAGACTCATGGCGTATTCGCCCGGGACAGGGCCAACTGTCGGGATACGGCGCCCATGACGATTTCGTGTCCGATCAGTTCCATGCAGGAAGGATGGATATCGCAGGCTCTCCGGTAACAGGGCGAGCATTCAATGGGTGTGATGACTTTTTCTCCTCTTCCGAACATTTCGATCTCATGAGGCTGGGTGGAGCCGAAGATGGCAACGACCCGGCTTCTGACTGCAAGGCCGATATGCATCCCGAGCGTATCTCCGGTCACAATGACCCGGCATTTCGCCGCCAGAGCGGAAAAAACGCCCAAGGGATGATTGGTTCCGACATCCTTGACATAAGGACTCCGGAATCTTCGGTGGAGTTCGGAAACCCGTTTCGATTCCCGGTCCCCGCCGAGCAGGACAACCGGGATCTTCTCCCGCTCAAGCTCCCGGATCAAATCCACATATCCGAAGAATGTCCAATCCTTGTTGACAAAGACTCCTCCGGCACCGGTGTTGATTCCGACAATGGGATCCCCCGGGGTCAGGCCTTGCTGGCGAAACAGCTTGTCTGCAGCCTCCCGATCCGCTTCCGATATATCCAGATGGTAATCGTCCAGACCGGAATCATAAGGAATTTGGACCGCTTCGGCAAGCAAGTCCGGATAAGTCCTTTTATTTCCATAGAATTTAAGATGGTTGTCCAGCCCAAGACGGAAATAGTAGGCCATTTCAGGGTTCAAGGGGTAGACGGAACCCCGTGCATCGACGCCCATTCCCCGCTTTTCTCTGGCGTTCGACAGCATTGCAAGGGCGGCGACCTCGGGTTCCTTGTCGAGCGAAAAGACGAGATCGAACTGCTCGACCTGGAGTCTGGCAAGCGTTTCCGATGAAGACGGAAGAACCCGGTCCACCAGCGACCGGGGAACCAGGGGAAGAGCCGCGGGAGCGGTAACCCAGGTAAGATGGCTTTGAGGATACTGTCGCTTGATTCCTCCGAGAAGGATGGTCGTCCTCAGGACATCTCCCAACGCTCCCGTTTTCAGGATCAGGATCCTCTCTCCCTGGGGAGAATAATGGGGACAGCCATGGCATTCCCGCATGAACATGCAGGGACGGTCCCCGATGTAATATCTGCAGTCGAGCGCAACGGGAAAGGGAGGAAGTCCCGCCGCCGAAGAGAAATCCGTCATTTTCTCGATCGGGGGGGAATTGCGCGGAATCTCGTTTCCGTCCGTCATGTGGGAGAATTTCCTTTCTTCCAGGGAAGGCGCTGAAAACCGATGAGCCGGTAGATGTAGAACGTCCTTGCCAGATGTCGGTTACGGTAGATGGAGAAGGGTTGTTCGGCGACGATTTTCCGGAACGTTCCCGGAGGGTAGAGCGACCGCGGGTCGGTCGGATATTTGTCTGTCGATACAAAGATACCATTTTTTCCGAGGAAACTTCCGGGATCCGTCCAGTAGTCGAACTGGGTCGGGAACGGAACCAGGCAGAGCGTTTTGTCCGGGGCCTTCAGGTAGAAAGCCAGTTCGTCGGCCGTATTGAAATGGTCCGAGACATAGAATGCCCAGGACTCCGGTTCCGTCTCGCCTTCGCTTGCAAGATGGCTGGCCAGTCTTTTGAAGCCGAACAGATCGTTCGTGATGTCTACCCATCGGGGAACGGGAACCTCCCGAAACGACAGAAACGGAAATTGCGCATGGAAATGAAGTTTTCCGGGAACGGTGTCCGGAAGCGGAAGGATCTGGACAGTGACCTGGAGGAGGACAAGAACCGTCATGCCCCCTCCCAGCCATGCCCCGATCCGGTACCATCGCCTCCAGGCGGAGTCGATCGCCCGATAAAGACAGGACGAGAGGATCAGGATTCCGGCCATATACCCCATGGCAGGCCAATGGGGAAGAATGGGTCGGACAAGGCCGATTCCGTTGAAAAACGCCAGGGGAAAGATCCCGAACCATGCGACTGTCGTCCAGATCGTCCTCCCCCTTTCGTCCGGAATCCGCCGGATGACCTTGGGCAGGCAGGCCAGGGAGATGATGATCAGGGCCCAGAGAACGGGAGAGAGATAACCGATCTGCCCCAGAATCATCTGATAGACCGGGACCCATTTGAAGGAAATGACCCGCAGTCCATGCCGGAGCTGAAACAGGAAAGAAGCGCCCTGGTGAAGGTAATTCCAGTAGAAAAGCGGCCATGCCAGAATCAGTCCCAGGGACAGCCCGATCCATGGGCCTGGCTCCAGGAGATATTTTCTGAGGGAGGGAGATCCCAGGAAAATCCCGGCTGTCATCACGGGAAGAAGAATCGCATTGTACTTCGAAAGAAGCGCAAGGCCAAAGACCGCTCCCAGCAACACCCATCCGGCCAATTTTCCATAGGATGTCTGTCTGGGAAGAGTCGGAAAAAAACTGACGGCAATATAGAGGTAAAGAAGCCAGAACACCGACAGCGGATCATCCGGAAGCATCAGGGTGGAGCCCAGGAGACCAAACAGCGGAATGGCGTTCAGGAGAACCAGGACCGTCAGGACAAAATTCCACGACGGGATCAGACGCCATGCCAGGAGAGCCATCAGGAGCGAAGCGACGAGAAACAGCGTCGGAGCAAAGAAGCGGACCCCGAATTCGTTGACGCCCCACCAGGACATGCTTTTTGAAATCAGGAGGCCGATCATGAGCGGGTGATCGAAGAAACTGAAGTCCGGATGGACGGCATACATGTAGTAATGGGCTTCGTCGTTCCCGAGATCGAATTTTCCGATCAGGAAAAGCCGGAAAAAATAAGGGATCAGGAGGAGGGCCAGAACCGCAACGGACCCGGATCTGGATTTTTGTCCCGGGAGTTCAGCGATCGGAGGAGAAGGATCCGTTTTCAGGGAAGCCTCCTGAAAAAGGGAAGTTTCTGGAGGATCATGACAACTGCGCCTCCCAGAAGGATTCCGATGGCGGCCCCTCCGATCACGTCAAAAGGGTAGTGGACTCCGATATAGACCCGGGAATATCCCACCATTGAGGCAAAAGCGTATGCAACCGGTGCCGCTTTCGGATAGACGAGAGAGAGGACGGTCGCCTCGGCAAACATGTTCACCGCGTGTGAAGACGGGAAGGAGTAG
>DAIEST010000017.1 GCA_027346125.1 Leptospirillum sp.
TGCGGGACCAAGCTTTGGAGCGAAAAGCTCGGTCTTTTCAATGTTTGGATGTGGAATCTCGGCGGCTTCGTCGCCGATGTTTCTCTCGATCTGGGTTTCGAGTCCGGTCGTGAGTATTCTGACTTCATCTGGCCCATCGACGTATACGTTCTGTCTTTCATTCTCGCCCCTCTTGCGCTCAATCTCTACATGACCGTCCTTAATCGGAAGGTGAAGGGGATCTACCCAACCCTCTGGTTTTTTATGGGATGCCTCCTTTATCTCCCGACGACCTTCTCCCTTTCCCAGTCGGTTGAAGTCTTCCATGTGACCGGTCTGAACGAGGCCCTTCTGACCTGGTGGTCGGGGCACAACCTGTTCGGTCTTTGGATTACGCCGATGTCGATGGCCGTGGCCTATTACATGATTCCCAAGCTGACGGGGAACCCTCTGTACAGCCATAAGCTCGCACATCTCAACTTCTGGTCGAACTTTGCATTCTACTCGACCCCTGGTGCCCACCATCTCATGGGAGCTCCAATCCCGGAGTGGCTCAAGTCCTTTGCTTCGGTGTCGGGTGTGTTGATTCTTGTGCCGTCCATGGCCTTTCTGGCGAACGCCTTGCTCACGATGTACGGGAAATGGCGTCTGTTCGTGGAGGTTCCTCCGCTCCGCTGGGTGGCAACAGGGACATTGTTTGCCATTCCGCTGAACTTTCAGGGCGGATTCCAGCAGACCCGTGCCATCAACTGGTATATCCACGGAACCCACTGGGTGGTGGCTCATGCCCACCTGGGAATTCTCGGGTTTTCGACCTTCGTTGAAATTGGCGGTACCTATTACGGTATCGAGCGTCTTCTCCGGAAGAAGTTCAATCCGACCCTTGAGCTATGGCATTACTGGCTGACTGCGATCGGGTTCGTGATCTTCTGGACCAGTTTGACTGCGGCCGGATTGATTCAGGCTGCCGCGAAGGTGTACGAAGTTCCTTACATCGATTCTGTGGTTGCAACGCATCCGTACATGGTAGCCCGTTCGTGGGGCGGTTTCCTGATCATTACCGGTCAGTGGATCTTCCTCTACAATGCCTATCGTACGGCCACTTCCCCGTCGACCGTTTCCACTTCTCCGGTCACGGAAGGTGCTGCGGCCCGGTAACGGAAATCAATACCTGCTTTGAGGAGGGGGGTGCCTTGGCATCCCCCTTTTTTTGTCATGATCGGAAATCCTGTTTCGTGGTATGATCAGACTACGACCATGAAGGAAGTCTTGTTTTTCTGCAATCAGTCAGGAGGTGGTGATGTTTTCCGGATTATTTGAGCCTGTTCATCTGCTGGTGATCCTTGGGATTGTCCTGCTTTTGTTTGGTGGCCGAAAACTCCCGGAAATCGGTTCCGGAATGGGGAAGGCGATTGCGAATTTCCGGCGTTCCTACAAAGGTGAAGACGGAGAAAATCATAATGCCCCTGTCGATCCCGATTCAAAGTCAGACTCGGTTTCAAAGCCGCCGCTGTCTCGCTGACTCACGCCGGATTCCTTGAAACTGCTGGGCCCGGACGTTCACCGATCTGCGTTTTTTCTTCTCCTCATCTAAAACAAGCACTTCCCCTCTCCTGCCCGAACGTAATGTCCCGTCGGATCCGAACCCGGATCCGTTGAAGGAAATTTCCTTCAGCAGTCTGGTTCAGAGATCGCTTTCTTGCTAGAATTCCCGAGAATCACGAAGAGATTTTCTCCTTCTGTTTCTGCTCCGGGCGATTGCGATTTCCGGCATTTCTCGACAAGGGGGCGCCTTGAAGTTCGTTCATGCTGCCGATATTCATCTGGACAGTCCTCTCAGAGCCCTCTCCTTTCAGGATGGAGCCCAGATCGATCGGATGAGGAGGGCAACCCGTGATGCCTTCGAGCGCCTGATCGATCTCTGCATCGAACAGCAGGCTTCCTTCCTGATTCTTTCCGGAGATCTCTATGACCGCGATTACCCAAACATGCAGGTTGCCGTATTTCTCCGGAATCAGCTTGCCAGGCTGGACTCGAAGGGAATCCGGGTCGTGATCAAGAAAGGAAATCACGATGCGGATAACCGGATTACCAGCGCACTGGAACTCCCCGCCAACACCAGGATTCTGAGCGATCGGAAGCCGGAAACAATCCTGTTCGACGACCTGCCGGACAGAGTTGCGCTCCACGGACAGAGTTTTATGCCGGGTCCGGTGACAGAGAATCTTGCTCTCTCCTATCCCCTTCCGCTCCAGGGATACTTCAATATCGGTGTTTTGCATACTTCCCTGGCCGGAAATCCTGATCATGATGCCTATGCTCCGTGCAAGCTCGAGGATCTGACAACGAAAGGCTACGATTATTGGGCTCTTGGACACATCCATAAGTCTGAAATCCTTTGCCGCAGTCCATGGGTGGTCTATCCGGGCAATCTCCAGGGGCGTCATTCCAGGGAAACCGGTCCCAAGGGATGTATCCTGGTGGAGGTCGAAGACAATCGGGTGAAAAGCGTCGACTCCGTTCCCCTCGATGTTGTTCGCTGGCATCAGATCCGGATCGATCTCGGGGGGGCAACCAGCGAATCGGAACTGATCGAAGCAATCCGTTCGGCCCTGACCAGCGCTTTCCGGGAATCTGACGGTCGTCCGGGCGCGGTTCGACTGAATCTGAATGGCGCCACACCACTCCATTCGACCATCGAGAGTCGGCCCGTTCGTCTTCGTCAGACCGTTCTGGAGATCGCCGGAGAGATCGGGGGCGACGATCTCTGGATCGAAAAAATAAGGGACAACACGACATCTCCGACAGAAACTCTGCCTTCAACCCGGAATGAGGCGGAAGGCGACCTGATCCGGATTATGCGGGAATTGCTCCAGGAGGAGGGTGGCCGGCTCTTTCCCTTCATCAAGGCTGAGATGGATCCGCTGCGCGCAAAGCTTCCGGAAGAATTGAAGGATCTTCCGGAGTTTTCCCCGCCCGATGAGCTTCTCTGGATGAAGGAAGCATTGGCCCGACTGGAGCCAAGACTCGTTTCGCGACTTTCCGGGGAAAGGGACGCGCAATGAGGATCGGCGCTCTCTGTCTCTATGCCTATGGACATTTTCTGGATCGCAGGCTCGATTTTGGTCGGGATCCGGGGCTGCATCTGATCTATGGCGATAACGAGGCTGGAAAGAGCACGACCCTGAGGGCTCTTTCCAGTGTGCTGTTCGGATATCCTCATGAGGTTGTCGATGGATTCAGGCACGATACGAAAGATATCTCCATCGGGATCGATCTTGTTGCGGAGGACGGGCGCGAACTTTCCTTCGTGAGAAAGCGTCGGGGAAAGAATCTTCTTGTCAATGGAGACGGTGTTCCGATCGAAGAGGGCCAGATCTCGGCTTTTCTGGGAGGCATTTCCCGGGAGATGTTCGAGAAGGTTTTTGCCCTCGATCACCTTCGCCTGCATCGGCATGCCCAGGCCCTCCTCGCTGAAGGGGGAGCCCTCGGCTTCAGTCTTGCCGAGGCCGGATCCGGTATCGTCGCCCTGAAGACCGTTCTGGATGGATTGAGGAGTGATCGATCCGCGATTTTCCTTCCTGGCGGGTCAAGGCCGAAGCTGAACCAGTTGATTGCCAGACTGACCGAGCTTCGCCGGGAGGTCCGCCGTTGTTCGGTGTCGCCGATCGAGTATAAAAAACGCCAGAAGCAGATTGACGAGATCGATGAGTCCCTCCGTCTGGCCCGCGAAGAGAAAAAGACGGCCGAAATCAGGCTCAGGCAACTGGAGCGCATCGGAAAGAACCTTCCGATGCGGGCGGAATACCGGGCCTTCTCGCTCAGGATTCAGGAATTGTCCGATGTGCCAATCCTTCCCGCCGACATGACCGAGCGCCGGATCTCGGCCCAGGCGGATCTCAAAACGGCAGAGGAAGAGCAGATTTCCGCAAGTGCGAAGATCGAGGAACTGGAGGCCGGGATCAAGGCCATCGTGATCGATGAACGAATCCTGGAGGCCCAACCGGAGATCGAACGCCTGTCCGGGCAGCGGTCTGTGATCGAGAAAGCCGAAAGCGATCTGCCGAAACGTGAGGCGGAAAGGGAGCAGCACTATCGCGCTGCCCGCAATCTGTTGTCGGAAGCCGAACTCTCCGGGGATCCGGAACGCCTGTCCGGGATCCTGCCGTCGGCCCTGAAACGAAAAAGCATCTCCACACTTGCGGATGCCGGGAGAAAGCTTCTGGCACAGCAGGATACTGTTCGGGAAAACCTTGAAAAGGCCACTGCCGAACTGGAAAAGGTCCGACTGCAAAAAGACGGATCCCCGCCGCCTCACGATATGGAGGGGATTTCCCGTGCCCTTGTCTTCCGGGACAAGCTTGGCGATATCGGGGGAGAAATATTCCGCAGGACCCGGAGTCTCGAGCGCAAAGCCAATATTCTTTCGGAGACGATTCGTGGGCTGGGGGTCTCGAGCGGGTCGGCATCGGATCTCAGGGAGTTGCGCCTTCCTTCCGGGGAAGCGGTGGGTCGCTACAGGGAACGATTTCTGGAGATCGATGGGGAGATCGGCAGTCTTCTGTCGGAGACCGATCGCCTCGACGACGGGATCAAGGAGTGCGACCGAAAGATTGCCGCGCTCAAATTCTCCGGGGATGTTGCCACCGAAGAGGACCTGAAGGCTGTCCGTCTCGCTCGCGATGAAGGATGGTCGCTTGTCCGCGGGATTTACATTGACCGGCAGGACGGAGTGGACGCCCGGGAGACAGCCTTTGCTCCGGACGCCCAGATCGTGTCCTCCTACGAAAAACAGGTCGAACGGGCAGACCATATCGCGGATCTCATCCGCAGTCATGTGGAAGAGGCCACGGAGCTTTCTTTACTGGAAAACCTCCGCTGTGAGCTCGATCGGGAGAGCCGGGAAACCGGGGAAAAACTGGAAATGCTGAAATCTGCCCGGAAGGAAGCGATGGAAGATTGGTCCGGGCTCTGGCCCCAATGCATTGGCGGTCCAGAATTGCCTGGCGAAATGCTTGATTGGTTGAAACGTCGGGAAACCGCACTGGCGGAAGATCTGCAGCTTGAGGAAGAGCGCGGTGAGCTGGATCTGCTCGTGAAAAAAGAACGGGATGCGAAGGGAATGCTGGCCGGGGCGCTGAAGGAACTGATGGTCATAACGCCTGAAGAGGATCTCGATCGGCTCAGGGAGAAGGCCGGACTGCTTCTGGAAGAGTCGGTCCGGGCGAAATCCCTGTACGACAGGGCGAATGAGGCGGTCCGTGCCCAGAGAGAGCATCGGGAACAGGCAGAACAGGCGGCGCTCAGTCTGGAAAACCGGATTGCCGAATGGCGGCAGGAGTGGGGGGTTGCGCTCGGCGGGATCGGGCTGGGGTCCGATCTCGGCATCGATGCGGTTCTGGTCACGCTCGAGGCCATGAGTGGCCTGAATGTCCTGAAAAACCAGATAGAGGACCTGACGCACAGGATCGACACGATGCGGGAAGATCGCGAACGGTTCAGGCGTGACGTCAATGCCCTGTCCTTTCTGATTCCCGGGTTTCCGTCGTCCGATCCGCTCGAACTTTTGAAACAGCTCAGGACAAAACTTGAGGCGGCCAGAACCGGAATGACCCGTTCGAACGGATTGCAGGAGCAATTGAAGGATCTGTCCGGAAAGCGGGAACAGGCTTCAGCGAAAAGTCTTGCCAGCAAGAGGGTCCTTGCCAGTCTTTCCGAGCAGGCAGGGTGTTCGGATTTTCTGGAACTCTCCGGGATCGAGGAGAAGTCTGCCGAGAAGCAGGGGGCATTGCACTCCCGGCAAATGCTTGAAAGCCATCTTTTGAGGGACGGATCCGGCCTCGATCTGGACACTCTTTTCATGGAGTGCGACGAAGTGGAAGGAGATCGGGTTCCGGGAGAAATCGCGCTCCAGGAATCCGCACTGGAAGAGACCGGAGCGCGTATCGAGCAACTTGTGTCAGATCGGGCGACGCTGACCCTCGCGTTCGATCTGATGCTGTCCCAGAACCAGGCAGCCGACTTTCTGCAGGAAGCGGCGATCGTCGAAACGGAAATTGCGGAGCTTGTCCAGGACTACTCCGACCTTGCAATACAGGAAACATTCCTGAGACAGGCGATCGAACTCTATCGTGACAGGAACCAGGGCCCCGTCCTGTTTCGGGCCAGAAAACTGTTTTCCGAACTCACCGGCGGGGCCTATTCGGGACTTCGGGCGGACATCGGCGAGAAGGACGAGCCGGTTCTGATCGCCGAGCATCCGTCCCGGGGAAGTCTTGAGGTGTCAGCGCTCAGCGATGGTACGGTGGATCCTCTTTACCTGGCCCTGCGTCTGGC
>DAIEST010000023.1 GCA_027346125.1 Leptospirillum sp.
CAGGGATTCCAGGCCCCAAAGGGACGACCGGGGGCCGAGGGATTACTCCGAGCGCCCCTCTTCCCGTCCGGGCGCTCCCAGACAGCGCGACGACAGGGGCCCTTCTTCCCGAGATTCCAGGCCCCAAAGGGATGACCGGGGGCCGAGGGATTACTCCGGACGCTCCTCTTCCCGTCCGGGCGCTCCCGGACAGCGCGACGACAGGGGTCCTTCTTCTTCCCGAGATTCCAGACCCCAAAGGGACGACCGGGGATCAAGAGATGGATTCGGACAGCCTTCAGCAAGACAACGGGAAGGTTCTTCTTCCCGACCTTCGACCTATGACCGGAACAGGCAAACAAAGAACGAAGGGGACTATCCGCAAAAGAAATCGGCCCATTCGTCCGACACAAGCAACTACTCCAGAAAACCAAGTTCATCCCGTCCGACACATCGCAAGTTTCCGGGACGGAAACATCCTTCAAAATCAACGGAGTAAGAGATGTATCGATCCCATCCCATTGAGGATGTTATAACGTTGCCCATTGGCACCGCTGTGACTTTGTCCGGATGGGTCCAATCAGTGAGGGACCATGGAGGACTTCTTTTTTTCGACCTTCGGGATCGCTCTGGCATCGTCCAGGTCGTCGTCAATCCGGAAACCAATCCGCTACTGAACGATCTGGCAAAATCCCTCCGGGACGAGTGGGTTGTTTCACTCCATGGCAATATCGAACAACGGCCTGAAGGGACCCGCAATCCAACAATCCCAACTGGCGCTGTCGAGATCCGGGTACAGGAACTCCACGTCCTGAACACCTGTCCCACTCCTCCATTCCCCATCGACGATCGCATCGAGGTCTCGGAGGCATTGCGGCTGACATACCGTTATCTGGACATGCGCAGGGGAACACTGAAAGAATCGCTCAACCTTCGGGCTGAGCTGACCCACTTCATCCGGAACTATCTTCATGACAGCGGGTTCTGGGACATCGAGACTCCGATTCTGACCCGGTCCACCCCGGAAGGCGCACGGGACTTTCTTGTCCCCTCCCGCCTTGAAAAAGGATCGTTCTACGCCCTTCCGCAATCGCCTCAACTGTTCAAGCAGCTCCTCATGGTGGGCGGAATCGAGCGTTACTACCAGATCGCCCGATGTTTCCGGGATGAGGATTTGCGAGCAGACCGTCAACCAGAGTTTACCCAGGTCGATATAGAAGCTTCTTTTCTCACGATGGATCAATTCCTCTATCTGATGGAAGGAATGATTCAAGCCGTATTCGAACGTTTTTCCGAATCCAGTCCATCCCGTCCCTTCATGCGCCTTACCCACAAGGAAGCCATGGAGAAATACGGTTCGGACAAACCGGATCTTCGATTCGATTTGCCGATCCGGAATGCAACCGACCTCGCCAGAAAAACGCAATTCAGGGTTTTTCTCGATGTTCTTGAACGAAAAGGGAGCGTTCTTGCCCTCCGCTACCCTGGAGGAGCCGCTCTCAGTCGGAAAGAAATCGATGAACTGACCCAGTGGACAATGGATCAGGGGGCCAAGGGACTGGCATGGATCAAGGTAGAGGGGGAGACATTCCAGAGTCCGATTCTGAAGTTCTTTCCGGAAGAATCCCAGAACGATCTTCGAAATCTGCTGCAACCTGAATCCGGGGATCTGCTCCTGTTCGTTGCGGACAAGACAGCGTTGGCCCAGAAAATTTCCGGACAGCTCCGACTGAAGATCGGCGATGCACTGGGACTGCGGTCTTCCCAAAAACGCTCTCTTCTCTGGATCGTCGATTTTCCTCTCTTTGAATGGAACGAAGACGAAAACCGGCTGGAAGCCCTTCACCACCCGTTTACAGCGCCCAGACGCGAAGACATTCCTCTTCTGGAAACAGATCCGCTCTCTGTTCGTTCAGATGCCTACGACCTTGTCCTGAATGGAACAGAACTGGGCGGAGGGAGTGTTCGCAACTTTGAACCGCATCTTCAGGAAAGACTCTTCCAGAAAATCGGGATTTCTCCGGAAAATGCCCGGGAGCGATTCGGTTTTCTTCTCGATGCACTGACATTCGGTGCGCCACCGCATTTGGGAATGGCATTGGGACTCGACAGATTTGCCATGCTGCTCTCGGGACGGGACTCCATCCGGGACGTGATCGCGTTTCCAAAAACACAAAAAGGGACCTGTCTCTTGACGCAGGCCCCTTCACAGGTCGACCCTCTTCAATTGAGAGACCTCGGAATCCGTCCGGGCTGAGCGTCGCTCACCGCCTGATTCTCGCCGCTCTCCCTCTCCAGAACTGGTTCCACCAAAAGAAGGTAAACAAAAGGCCCGGGAAAATATCCCCGGGCCTTTTGACGTTCCGGACACCTGATCGTCGATCAGATATCGTAGTACAGGAAAAACTCGTGAGGATGAGGTCGAAGCCGAACCGGATCGATTTCCTTCTTCTGCTTTTCCTTGATCCAGGTTTCGATGACATCAGGCGTGAACACACCGCCCTTCAGCAGAAAGTCGTGGTCCTTTTCCAGAGCCTGCAATGCTCCCTCAAGGCTACCCGGCATCTGCTTGATCTTCCGGCGCTCACGGTCAGACAATTCGTAAAGATCTTTTTCGATCGGCTCCGGAGGAGTCAGCTTTCTTTCGATTCCGTCCAGACCCGCCATCAACATGGCTGAAAAAGCCAGGTAGGGGTTGGCGCTCGGATCCGGGGTCCGGAACTCGAGACGCTTTGCCTTCTCGTTCTTCGAATACATCGGAATCCGGATACAAGCCGAACGATTCCGCTTGGAATAGACCAGATTGATCGGAGCTTCATATCCCGGGACCAGTCTCTTGTAGGAATTGGTCGTTGGCGCAATGATCGCCAGCAGAGCCGGGGCGTGATGAATCAACCCACCAATGTAGTGGATGGCCATCTGGGAGATGTCGGCATAACCACCCTTCTGGAAAAACAGGTTTTTTCCACCCTTCCAGAGGCTCTGGTGGACATGCATGCCAGACCCATTGTCCCCGAACAGGGGTTTCGGCATAAAGGTTGCCGATTTTCCATATTTCAATGCGGTGTTCTTCACCACATACTTGTACTTCATGACATTGTCGGCCATCTTGACCATCGTGTCATAACGCATGTCGATTTCGCACTGTCCCGCGGTCGCCACTTCATGGTGATGGACTTCAGTCCGAATGCCGATCCGTTCCATCGTCAGAATCATGTCAGAACGCAGATCCTGAAGGGAATCGGTCGGAGGAACGGGGAAATAGCCTTCCTTGTGGCGGATTTTATAACCCAGATTGGGCTCTTCATCCCTGTCAGAGTTCCAGATCCCTTCGGAAGAATCCACAGAATAATGGGAGTAATGAGCCCCACCTCCGAAGCGGACATCGTCAAAGACGAAAAATTCGCATTCGGGCCCCCAGTAGGAGATATCCGCGACTTTCTTGAGATAGTTTTCCGCTTTCTGTGCAATGAAGCGGGGATCCCTGGAATATGATTCCCCTGTAATCGGGTCCTTGATGTTCGCAATCAGGACAAGCGTTGGAACCTGCGTGAACGGATCCAGAAACGCAGACTGCGGATCCGGAATAAGCAGCATATCGGACTCGTTGATCGCCTGGAATCCCCGGATGCTCGAACCATCAAAGCCGAGCCCCTCTAAAAACAGGTCTTCGCTAAGTTCATGAGTGGATGTGGAAAAGTGCTGCCAGATTCCAAAAAGATCTATAAACCGGATGTCGATGATCTGGACATTGTTTTTCTTGGAAAATTCCAATACCTCTTTGGGCGTCATAAAAACTCAACTCCTTTCCTCTTTAGGAAAGATCCAGATGGTTTCAGGGTGGGTACACCCCGGGTGTCCGACTTACGCCTGCTGTCCCGTCGCAAAAAAAAGGCGTCCTTTTCAAAAAGACGCCTTTGTCTTCTGAATAAAGAGAACCCGAAGTTCGTTGGGAATTGATTCTAGGAACTAGGTGATCACCTGTCAAGGGTTTGCCCGGAAATCCCATAAAGCACCCTGTTTTCGGACCCCGATACGTCTTGCATTCCACTATTCTCCTTTGTAGCATGAAAAGACTTCACCAATCCGGTCTGAATCATCACTGCACGCCCAGAAGAGGAACCCCCATGGAACACTCGCACGAGATCCTCGTTATCGGAGCAGGTTCGGCCGGGCGCTACGCAGCACGGGCCGCGGCTTCCCTTGGAAAAACGGTGACTCTCGTCGAATCCGGGCCGTTCGGGGGACTCTGCATCCTCAAGGGGTGCATGCCCTCCAAGGCACTTCTGCGCCCCGCACATACCCTTTACTTCCTCAACCACAAGCTTGAGGAAATCGGTCTGCGACTCGAGGGAAAGGCGTTTCCGGACATTCCCCGGATGATCCGGCAAAAAAACGCGATGATACAGGAGATGGCGGACGATGCGCTCCATGGCATCGAAAAGACCGAAGGGATCACCCTGGAAAGAGGTCAATTCAGCTTTACCGGCCCTCATGCAGGACATCTCGACGGAATACCCGTCATCTTCGAGAAAGCGGTCATTGCAACAGGATCCAGCCTCAAAATCCCGGCCATTCCCGGGCTCCGGAAAGACTGGATACTGACTTCCGACGATGTTCTCGAACTCGAAGAACTGCCCGGGTCTGTCCTGGTGATGGGCGGAGGACCGGTCGGTCTGGAACTTGGACAGTACCTTTTGCATCTCGGATCCAAGGTCTCTCTGGTCGACACCAACATCAACTGGCATCCTCAGGTGGACCATGAACTCGCCAGAAACTATCTGGACGCCATCGAATCCCAGGGGATGGAAATTTACCTGGGAATCCGCCGCGAAGAGTTCGTCACACGCGGAAATACACCGGTCTTTCGTTGTCAGACCGGAGACAGCCATCATGAGATTCCTTTTGACAAAGTCCTCGTCGCCACCGGCCGAAAACCCAATACCGAACACCTGAACCTTCAGGCCGCCAACATCAATACCTCACGCCATGGGCACGTTCACGTGGACAACTACCTGAGGACATCCAACCATCATATCTATGCCGCAGGGGATGTTACCGGCGTTCTTCCGGTCCTGAACCTTGCCACTTTTCAGGGGGAACACGCCGGACGGAATGCGGCACTCGCAAACCCGATTCCTGTCCGCTCTCCCCTGGTCCCCATCTCAATTTTCACAGAACCGGAGTATGCGCGGGTCGGAATCACCGAAACACAGGCCCGGGATCGGAAAATCCCGGTTCAGACCGGAAGGATTTCCTTTTCAGATCTTGGAAAAGCGATCGTCAACAGACAAACGCAGGGTGGGCTGAAAATCGTGGCTCACGCCAAAAGCCGGGAGATTCTCGGAGTTGAACTGTTCGGAGCCGGAGCATCGGATCTGATCCATACGCTGACCGTTGCCATGCATTTTCACTCGACGCTGGATCAGTATCAGGAAATCCTGCACATACACCCGACCTTCTCTGAAATTTTCAAATATCTGATCGACGAGATGACAGACTCGCTTTAGGGATCCCTCCCGAC
The DNA here is from genome assembly GCA_027346125.1 of Leptospirillum sp. GTDB lineage: Bacteria > Nitrospirota > Leptospirillia > Leptospirillales > Leptospirillaceae > JAJYGC01. The sequence continues at coordinate 5,504 of DAIEST010000023.1, forward strand.
ACCCTGCCCCGGAGAGAGGGATTCGACAGACCTGGCCTCCCTCTCCCTCAGCGACAGGAACACAAGAAAAGAAACCTCATTCCTGAAAACCCGTTCCACATAGAGCGCCCGGGATTCCCCCTTCCGACCGCTATACAGGCCGACTCCTCTTGCAGCATCGTCCCGCTCAAGCGCGAGATCATGTTTCAGAATCATCAGACCGACCCGGACATTGACCGGAATCCGGAATAAATCTTCAGGCTGGAGCGGACGATATCCCCCCGGCTCATGGCGGGCAAAATATCGGCGCCAGAACGGAAAATGCACCTGAAACAGGCCATAGTCCTGGGAAGGGGAATTCAGGGCATGGGGATCGAACCCGGACTCCTGCTGAACAATCGCAACGGCGAGGTAAAGAGGTACGCGCTGACGGCGGGATTCCAGCAGAAGATTCCGGGAAATGCTGCTCCGGACACTGGCAGCCATATGCGTCCTGGCATGGAGGGAAATGTAATCGGAGAGAAACTTGAGCGTCTCTCCGGGCGCTTCAATCGCGAGCGCCGAAGACAGGCGGGAGAACGACAGGAAACAGATGATGAAGAAAGAGAGGACAGCGGAACGGAGGGAGACTCCTGCCCTGAAAAAAGGAAAAGGCCCCATTCGAATCAGGGCCTTTTCCCGCAACGTGGCAATCAAGTGGCGCATGCCGGTAGGATCGCGCACAAACTTAGGTTGAGAAAGAACTCCCGCAACCACAGGAAGACTTGGCGTTGGGGTTCTTGATCGCGAAACCTGACCCGTAAAGGTTCTCAACATAATCGACTTCAGCGCCTTCAAGCAGGGGATAGCTCTGGGCATCGACAAAAAGCTTCACTCCGCCTTCCTCGACGATCTGATCCATATCACCCGGGGCTTCCTCAAAGGCCATCCCGTACTGGAACCCATGGCAGCCTCCTCCGGAAACATAAACCCGAAGGCCATAACCAGGCTTGTTCTCTGCAATCAGATATTCTGAAACCTTTTCAATTGCCTTTTCCGTCAATGTAATCATATGAATCCTCCCTTGAAAATTAACTGTAGGCCATGATCTTTCTGTTTCGGCCGACAAGTGGCGCCGGACGGTTCTTGCGGTTAGACAATATGACGGAGTCTACTATTTCTCCGCACAGAATGCACCGCCAGCCCCTAAAATTCATAAACCCCGTATCGTCCCTCAAATCGCTGAATTCCTCTTCGATCATTTCATTCTGGCATCGCGGACAGTCCATCTTTTCCTCCTTGTCCTCATCGAGATCACTTGGGATCCCCTATGCCGAGTATAAACAGCAATAGTCATGCCAGAAAAGGAAAACTCAGTATTCTTTGACCGCTCTTGCTCCTCCCTTTCAGCTCTCCTCGGCAAAGCGTCTCATTCTGAAACACTTTACAATCGACATGTCCCAAATGAAACAGATTTCAGGGACGACCCATCGCCCTGTGATAAAGGGTAAAACCAAAATAAGCATTCACCAGGATGACAAGGGTCGGGACCAGGATGACAAGAACGAACACGAAAATCGTCACTCTTTTCTTGAAATCCACTCTTCCCCCTGCCAGGAATCCCCGGAAAACTAGCCTGTCACCTCATAACAGATTTCGGCGATCGTGTACTGAACCTCTCCGGCAGGGACCCGTATCGTGACCGTTTCCCCTTCCGAACGTCCGATCAGTGCCTTTCCCACGGGAGAATGGACAGAGATCCGTCCTGCCTTGAGGTCCGACTCTTCCTGACCGACAAGCGTATACCGCTTTTCTTCCTTGGAATCGACCGGAACCAGGCGGACTGTCGCCCCAAAGGTAATCCGCGTCGGATCCTGATGGGCGGAAGAAACGACAATCGCAGAAGCCAGCTTGGACTCAAGCTCCTTGATACGGGA
>DAIEST010000033.1 GCA_027346125.1 Leptospirillum sp.
TCCCAGGAGTCCAAGGGCCAGGAAACTCATGGAGATCTGGCCTGCGGATCCGAATCCCAACCCCTTCAGTTCCGTGTAGGTGGAGGGTCCCATGAAGAAGAGTGCGAGACCGGAAAAAACCAGGAACAATGCCCCGTGCAGCCTGTAGAACGTCCTGTTGACCCGCGCGAAACGGTAGACGAAGGTCATGAGATAGCATCCGCCTGCAGATGTCTGAAGCAGGAGCAATCCAAAAACACCTGGTTTAAAGATCATTCTGTTCCCTCCCGGGTAAACGAAAGAGTGATGCCGACGGATTCGGCGGCCCCTTCTCCGACAGGAGGAGGTATTTTTTGAATGGAAATGATAATGGATCGGACCACGGAATATCGGGCGAAGATCCTTTCCGCAATGAGTTTGGCAAGTCTTTCCAGTAAAGCCGGTGTTTCTGTCCTGCAGACTTCAAGAATGTCCGAAAGCGCTTTCTCATAATCGAGCGTGTCAATGATCCGATCCGTATCCGATGGGTGAGAATCCGGGTCCGGGTGAAAGACGATCTCCAGAGAGATTCGAACTGTCTGGGGACGGATCCGCTCATGGGAGAAAACACCGATGAGGACCGGCACATCGAGGTTTTTAATGAAAAGAGCAGAGCGGATGGTTCGGATCATCGGGATGAAGGGTGGTCAATCGTCAGTGTGACGGGAGGGCCACCGACCGGAACCTCTCCTGGGGTCATTCCTGTGTATTCCCCGCTGGAGACAAGGGGGCTGGGGGATTCAAGGGAAAGCCTTGCCACAATCCTGACATTGCCTTTCAGGTCGATTCCGGACAACCGGACATTCTTCTGGGTGATGCGGAATCCGACAGGAAAGACCGGATGGTAAAATTCCGAAATGGCCACCGGGAGGTATGCGGGCGAAGTTGTCCCTTTCATGTAAACAATGACGGTCATTGTTCCGTGCAGCATCCAGAGGGGAACCGACGAACCGAGCCGGACAGTTCCGGTGAGCACTCCTGACTGGTTTGCGGCGGGAGTGGTTTCTTTGGAACATCCGGCAACAGGTGGCAGTACCAGAAGCAGTGTTAAAAGAAGACCCGGCATATTTTTCCAAGCGCGCACGATTTCAGGCCTCCACAAGTCAAAGATATTCTGTGAATGTTCCGGTCCGGGGATTGTAATACAGCCCTCTCCGGAACACAATTCGACAAGTCCTGCCACCCTGTCCGAAACAGGTGTCGGCGAATTCGGCGAGCACTTCCGGACTCCCTTGCATTGTTGACGTTCCCGAGGTTATGATTGGAGACCTTAGTCTGGCGGCAATATGCCAGTATCTAGGAATTTAAAAAGCCAAACGGCTCGATTGCAGGGTTGTCGTCCGCATTGTTCGGTGCGACAGACCAATAAAACATATGTCAGTGCAAGTTAAATGGAGAACGCGGTTCCCCCGATTGTTGACAGCCCCGGAGTGTTCGGGGTGAGGGGGGGAGTATCCTGCTGCATGTGCCTTCCTTGGAATCCGGAAGGTGTACCTTAGAATCCGTATAAACTGAACGAAGTTAGGAGGTTGTTGCATGTCACTGAAAATCGAGGATAACTGTATCTCTTGCGGTGCCTGTCTTCCTGAATGCCCGAACGATGCAATCAGCGAAGGGGATCCGCTCTATATTATTGATCCGGAATTGTGTACCGAGTGTGTTGGTTTCCATGAAGATCCACAGTGTGCGGCAGTTTGTCCGATTGACGAATGCTGTATTCTCGATCCGGAATATGTGGAAACTCAGGAAGAGCTTCTCGCAAAGAAAGCCCGGATCCACCCGGAAGGCTGATCGATGCCTCCGGACGACCGGATGTAATACGACGGGGGAAACCATGACCAGAAGAAAATTTGTTCTAGTCGAACCGAAGTCGATGCATCTCCATGTTTACAGTCGATATACCATCCCTCGCCTGGGAGTGATTCTCCTGGGAACAATGCTCCGGGACAGGGGTTGGGATGTGCGGGTTTATATAGAGGATGTTTCCCCCGTCGATATGAATGAAGTCCTTTCTGCGGACGTGGTCGGGATTTCAACGCTCACTTCGACAGCTCCGCAGTCTTACCGGCTTGCGGAAGAAGTGCGAAAGCACGGGATCCCTGTTGTTATGGGAGGGACCCATGTGACATTTTGTGCCGATGAGGCGCTGGAATTCTCTGACTATGTCGTCCGGGGAGAGGGTGAAGAGGCACTGTTCGAGTTGCTGGATGCGATGGATGGGCATCTTCCCTACGAAAAGATCCTGGGCCTGTCTTACTGGCGGGGAGGAAGAAAAGTCCATAATCCCGAGCGGCCTCTGAAGGAAGATCTGGATTCGAATCCGATTCCGGATTATAGCTTGGTGGAAGGCTGGAACAGCAATGCGATTATTTCGATCGCAACTTCCCGTGGATGTCCGTTTACCTGTACGTTCTGTTCTGTTCCCGGAATGTACGGGCATGGATTCCGCATGCACTCAGTGGAACGGGTTCTGGAAGAGATCCGTGTCAACAACCCTCAGTACATCTTTTTTGCGGACGATCTTTTTACAGCCAACAGGAAACGCACCAAGGATCTTCTGCGCCGGATGATCGATGAGGGGCTGACGCCCCAGTGGGGTGCACAGGTCCGGATTGAAACTGCTTTCGACCCGGAACTTCTGGCATTGATGAAAGAGAGCAATTGCTTTAATGTCTTTGTCGGATTCGAGTCGATCAACCCGAAGACACTTGATCTTTTCAATAAGCGCCAGACATATGAGAAGATTGTCACAAGCATCCAGAAGTTCAAGGAAGTGGGTATCCGAATCCACGGAATGTTTGTGGTGGGCTCCGATGCGGACGACAAGGAAACAATATACGAGACCAGCAGGTTTGCCCAGGAGTGGGGACTTGAGACAATTCAGCTCATGATCCTGACCCCTTTGCCCGGCTCTCCTGATTATGACCAGTTTTATGCGACCGGAAACCGGGAACTCCTGTCGAATGACTGGAGTCTTTATGACGGTCATCACGCGGTCTATCGGCCCAAAAACATGACGGCCTATGAACTGAATGTGGCCGCGATCGATGCCATGGAGAAATTCTACTCCTGGAAAACGATTCTGAAGTCGCTCTGGAAGAAGGACTGGATATCGGCCATTATTCAGACGTCTTCAAAAAATCTTCTTCATGACTGGAAGAAGCAGAATGGGGCCTATATCGCTGGCCTGAAGCATCAGGTTTTTGAGAAGGCCAAGGAAGTCACCAAGCTCAGGGAAGACGGGCTGGTCTATAGAATTGGCGTTCCAAAGTTCATTCTTGATGCGGATATAGGAAAGAGCCTGACAGTCTTTCTCACTGAACTGGGGATCTCCGTCGTGCCTTTCAGTTATTCCGGAAGTCATGTCGGCGCATCTCTTTCGGAAAGGATCGACTGGCTGAAGGGCAAGGTCGACTGTATCGTCATGCCTGTCATGGAGAAGGCGATTCAGGGGGAAGAGGAGGTGTTCGAGAAGATTCAGCGCCTCCGGAAAGCGCTTCCCCTGCAGAAGGACAACCTTCCTGCAGTGGTCCAGCTGTTCCTGGACCGCCAGGATGGTTCTCTCTATTCATCAATGGCTCAGATCGCCGCAATCTTCACGCGGGATCTGGACAAGGTTCACAATGCGTATCGTTCGATTATGCCTTCACTCTCCTCGCGGGAGTTCGTATCTGTACCGGTTGAGACCAAGCCGGTCATTTTGAGGGTCTAGGGAAATCGGGCAGGGAGGAACGGAAAGAGAACATGGAAAAATCCACTCGAATTGCCTCTCCATCTGAAGTTGGGGAGAAGAAATGGTTTCTGATTGATGCGAGTGGCAAGACGCTGGGTCGTGTCAGTGTGGAAGCCGCCCGCATTCTTCGTGGAAAGGGCAAGGTCTGTTATACTCCCCATCAGGATTTGGGAGACTATGTTGTCGTGATCAATGCAGAAAAGGTTGCCCTGACCGGTAACAAGATGACGGACAAGATGTACTATCGTCATAGTGGTTATCCTGGTGGGTTCAAGGAAGAAAGAGCCAAGGACATCGTGGAGCGGAAGCCGTCGATCCTGCTGATGCATGCGGTCAAGGGAATGCTTCCCAAGAACAAGCTTGCCAAACTCTATATGACCCGGCTTCGCGTTTTTGCCGGCTCCGAACATCAACATCAGGCACAGTCCCCAATGGAGATTCAGGTTGGAGGACAGCATGGAGCGTGAAACTTTGGAAGAAAATCGATCGAATGCGACCGGAAAAAGGAAGACGGCGATCGCCAGGGTCAGAGTTCAGGCAGGAACCGGTCAGATTCGTGTCAATGATCGTTTGCTTGAAGAGTATTTTCCAAGGACCATTTGGTCAAATCAGGTAAAGGCTCCTCTTGAAATCACAAACATGCTTTCAAGAATTGATGTGTTTGCAAGGGTGACCGGAGGGGGGCTGACGGGTCAGGCGGAAGCCATTCGTCATGGTATTTCAAGAGCCCTTCTGGAGATCAATCCCGAACTTCGTGAAGCACTCAAGAAAGAGGGGTTCCTGACAAGGGATCCAAGGATCAAGGAACGAAAGAAATACGGCCAGAAAGGCGCAAGAAAACGGTTCCAGTTCTCGAAGCGTTGATTTTTTTTCACGCTTGCTGAAAGGGAGGTGGAGAGCCTCCCTTTTTTTTTTGTCAGTAGGGGTTGGAATGTCCGAACAATTGAGAGCGGGTGTTGTAGGAGCCTCGGGATACGCTGGCGGGGAACTGATCCGATTCCTTTTCGCTCATCCATTTGTCAAGATACTGCATTTGGCTGCAGAAAGCCGGGCAGGAGAACTCCTGTCATCGGTTTTTCCCCATTTCCCCGAATGGGGGATTCTGGAACGGTTTGACTCAGATCTGCCATGGCAGGATGTTGATGTCATTTTTACTGCCCTTCCAGCAGGACAAAGTTCGAATATTGCAAGACTCTACCGGGATACACCGGTCCGGATCATTGATTTGGGTGCGGATTTTCGTTTTCGTTCCGCATCCACTTTTCAGGAACACTACAAAATCCAGCATCCTTTTCCCGAAGGACTTTCCCGGTCGGTTTATGCTCTGGTTGAATGGAATCGGGATGCAATCCGGGGGGCTCAAATCATTTCCTGTCCGGGCTGCTACCCCACTGGAAGTCTTTTGGGAATGCTGCCTTTTGCAAAAAGTGGATTCCTTGGTGGCGGGCAGATTTTTGTGGACGGAAAATCAGGAATTACCGGCTCTGGTCGCGGATTGACTCTTGATACACATTTCCCCGAAATCTCGGAAGGAATGAAACCCTACAAGCCATTCACTCATCGCCATGTCCCTGAAATGGAAGAGGCCCTGTCGACCCTGGGTGGAGTATCCTCCCGGGTTCTTTTTGTGCCACATCTGATTCCCATCAACCGTGGCCTTCTTTCGACGATCTACATGATGCCCGAACGTCCGTTGTCGTCTCAGAAGGCGATGGATGTCCTGAAAGAATACTATGAAAAAGAGTCGGGTATTCTGTTGGTGGACTCTCCGCCGAATACGAACGCTGTGCGCGGTACGAACCGGGCAGCGATTTCGGTAGAGGTGCGTGACGGTGCCATGGTTGTGATGACGGCAATTGATAATCTGGTGAAGGGTGCTGCAGGCCAGGCCATTCAGGCAATGAATGTTGCTTATGGGTTTTCCGAACAGGAAGGGCTTCCGGTCTTTGCCGGCTTCCCGTAGGCGATTGAGAGAGAAATCGATCAACCATCCGTCACTAAAACGGCTTCCGTTTGCTGTGGGGCTTGCGGTGCCAGTTTTCGTGTCGGGGGCACGCTGGAATCGTCGAGGCTTTTACGCTATCGGCGGCAACCCTGTAGCTTCAACTGCCAACGAACGGAACGAACTGGGATGGGCCGGTCGATTGCGGCCAGCAAGCCGGGATTTTCCCCTCGGAATCGCACGATGGGAAAATATAGACGACATTTTTCAGAAAGGAGAACGCGCGTTCCTCCCGTTCCCTGGCGCAGAACGCCAAGAGAAGGGTATCCCACGCTAAATACTGATGAATAATGGACCGAACGGGATCAAAGGAGGGGGGGTGGCCAAAAAGAGTCGTGGAGGAATTACCTTTCCTGAAGGATTCTTGGCGAATGGTCTTTTTTCCGGGATAAAAAAAGCAGGAAAACCTGATCTGGCTCTGCTTGCTTCCGAAACAGAATGCCTGGTTGCCGGACTGTTTACAACGAATAGAATCAAGGCCGCTCCGGTTATTCTCTCCCAACGAAGGATTAGGACAGGTTCGGCGAATGCCATTGTGATCAACAGCGGAAATGCCAATGCCTGTACAGGGGAGTCGGGAATGCAGGATGCCCTCCGGATTACGGAGAAGGTTTCCCAGTTTCTGACATGCAACGCGCGTAAGGTCCTGTGCGCCTCGACAGGGGTGATTGGACGTCCGCTTCCGATCGAAAGTGTTCTGGATGCGATTCCAAAACTTGTGGAGAAGCTATCGCCAAACCATCATCTGGAGTGTGCCAGGGCCATCATGACAACGGATACTTATGTCAAGGAATCCCAAGGCGAGATTCGATTGGGAGATTCGATTGTCCGTTTCGGGGGGATGGCCAAGGGAGTGGGCATGATTCATCCCCAGATGGCAACAATGCTGGCTTTCATGACCACTGATGCGGAGATCGACAAGGATGCGCTGAAATCAGCTCTCCAGATCGCAGTGGACAGGAATTTTCATACATTGTCAGTGGACGGGGAGACAAGCACAAATGACAGTGTGATTATTCTTGCCAATGGTCGGGCAGGGAACCCCAGGATCATGAAGGGTACCGCAGCATATGACGAGTTTGTTTCCGAACTGGATGCTGTTTGCCAGAAACTCAGGACGCTCCTGATCCGTGATGCAGAAGGAGCGACGAAATATATCCATATTTCAGTTCAGGGGGCCAGGTCAAAAACCGATGCGCGAAAGATTGCCTCTTCCATTGCCCGGAGTGTGTTGGTAAAAACGGCGTTTTATGGAGAAGACGTCAACTGGGGGAGGATCATGGTCGCAATCGGAAACGCCGGGGTTCCTGTTCGGGAAGACCGGATTGATATCTGTATGGGAGATGTTGCTCTTGTCCACCGGGGAACCGGTCTGGGAGAAACCCAGGAGGAAAAAGCGCGGGAAGTCATGAAAGGTCAGGAAATACACCTCTCTGTATCCCTGGGTTTGGGGCCGATGACTGCGGAGTATTGGACGACAGATTTGACCTATGAATATGTACGTATCAATGCTGGGTATAAGGGGCGGACTTGAAGGATTTGATTTTCGGTGGTCTCTTGTCGGATCATATAGGGATTGTTTTTTCTGGTAGCGACCCAATCTAACGATTGGCCGGGCGGTCTTCCCAATCCGGGAAGGTTCAAGGGGTCGTGCTTTTGTGTTCTCCTTCAGAATGTTGACAGGGTCGCGGGGGAATGGAAGCGCGTATGCCGGATCGGTCCAAATAAACCCCAGAATTTGAGGAGTGAAAATGACAGATGTAACATTGAAGGAAATGCTCGAAGCGGGTGTGCATTTCGGACATCAGACCAAACGCTGGAATCCCAAGATGAAGAGATTCATTTACGGGGAACGGAACGGTATCTACATCCTGGACCTTCAGCAGACGGTCCGACGATTCCGTACCGCGAGGGAGTTCCTGAAGAGCGTTGTGCGAAACCGTGGCAGTGTCTTGTTTGTCGGGACGAAGCGGCAGGCAAAGCCGATCATCCAGCAGGAAGCGGAGCGTTGCGGAATGTTTTTTGTGACGGAGCGCTGGCTTGGTGGAATGCTGACCAATCTTCAGACAGTCCGGAAATCGGTAGAGCGGCTCCAGAAGATTGAAGCAATGATGGAGAGCGATCAGATCTCCCGGCTTCCGAAGAAAGAAATTGCGCAGCTCGAAAAAGAGCATGGAAAACTTGTTTCGATCCTGAACGGGATTCGGGGAATGACGCACCTTCCGTCGGCAATTTTTGTGGTGGATCCCAAGAAAGAGCACATTGCGATCCATGAGGCAAATCGTCTGGGCATTCCAGTCATTGCCATGGTAGACACAAATTGTGACCCGGATGTCGTCCAGTTCCCGGTTCCATCGAACGACGATGCAATCCGATCAATCCGACTGGTAACTGGTGGCGTTGCAGACGCTGTTCTCGCCGGGGCGCTGGAAGGTCAGGTCCAGAGAAGCGGAGAGCCTGTTGCCGTTGAGCAGTCGAAGGACGAGTCTGCCGAAACAGTCGCACCCGAGCCTGCAGCGGAGTCGCAGAACTGATCGAAAAGGGTGTGGTGATTATGTTGTATTTCCAGAAACAATGTGTTCTGGTGGTTTCATGGAAGGAGTGATGGTTTGGAAATAAGCGCTCAGCTGGTAAAGGAATTGAGGGATAGGACCCAGGCTGGCTTCATGGAATGCCGGAAGGCGTTGACAGAAGCGGCCGGGGATCTGGAGAAAGCCTTCGATGTATTGAGGAAGAAAGGTTCTCTTCACGCACAGAAAAAAGCGGAGCGCCAGACTTCGGAAGGAATTGTTTCCTCCTATATTCACGCGGGAAGCAAGATCGGAGTTTTGGTCGAAGTGAACTGTGAAACGGATTTTGTCGCCCGCACAGAAGATTTTCGTGATCTGGTCAAAAGTCTTGCCATGCATATTGCAGCGTCTTCTCCGCGGTATGTGGATCGGAAAGATATTCCGGCTGCAACGCTGGAAGACATGCGGAATCGATTTGAGGAAGAGGTTCGTGAGAAGCCGGAAAAGGTGAGAGCGCAGATTGTCGAAGGGAAGCTCGAGAAGTTCGTGCAGGAGAACTGTCTGCTCGATCAGCCCTACGTCAAGGATCCCGGGATGGTCATCAGGGACCTGGTCGCATCGGCGATTGCAAAACTCGGGGAAAACATTACAGTCAATAAATTCTCCCGTTTTCAGATTGGTGAAGGGAACGACTGATGGGCGCCTACAAAAGGGTGCTCCTTAAACTGTCTGGTGAAGCACTTATGGGGGATCAGTCCTTTGGGATTGATCCCCTTGTTCTTGAACGCATTTCCGGAGATATCAGTCAGGTTGTCGAAGACCGTACCGAGTTGGGGATTGTCATCGGCGGCGGAAATTTTTTTCGTGGTCTGGCGGGCATCCAGCATGGCATTGAAAGGGCTTCTGCCGATTACATGGGGATGCTGGCCACGGTCTTGAACAGCCTGGCTTTGCAGTCTTCCCTGGAACAGCGGGGTGTTCCGACCCGGGTATTGTCTGCGATCGAAATGAGGGCGCTTGCCGAGCCGTACATACGACGGAGAGCCATTCGACATCTTGAAAAGGGCAGAGTCATCATTTTTGCTGCCGGAACAGGCAATCCGTTCTTTACGACCGATACGGCGGCCGCTCTCAGGGCGACCGAGATCGGGGCAGAGGTTGTTCTGAAGGCGACGAAGGTCGATGGCATCTATACGGAGGATCCGAAGAAAAGCCCAAATGCCCGGAAGTTTCTCAGACTGACGTATTCAGAGGTCCTGGAAAAAAACCTGCGTGTGATGGACTCGACCGCAGTGACTCTTTGCAAGGAGAACAATCTTCCCATTATTGTGTTTGACCTGATGGGAGAAGGGAATATTTTAAAGGTGATACGGGGAGAGAGTCTTGGCACTCTCGTTCACCATTGAATATCGTTTTGGGAATCTGAGAGGGAGGTTGCGATGGATGCGGAGTTGAAGGAATTCCAGACGCGGTTGGACAGTTCGGTCGATTTCTACAAGAAGGAGATCCAGACGCTGAGAACAGGCCGTCCATCCCTGTCCCTGCTCGAAAATGTCAAGGTTTCCTACTACGGTAACCCGTCATCAGTGGATAAGGTTGCCACTCTTAATATTGTGGACAACCGTATCATTACGATCACTCCATGGGAACCCAAGCTGATTCCGGAGATTGAAAAGGCGATCCTGGCGGCAAATATCGGTCTGACGCCCCAGAATGACGGAAAGTTGATCCGGATAGCCGTTCCTCCAATGACAGAAGAGCGCCGGAAGCAGATGGTCAAACTGTTGAAGAAAATGGCTGAAGAGGCAAAGATCACTGTCCGGAATATCCGTCGGGATGGCAATGACGAGCTGAAGAAGCGCAAGGGTGAAGGTCACTTTCAGGAAGATCGGCTCAAACGTCTTCAGGATGATCTTCAGAAGATGACAGATCAGACAGTCCACAAGATCGACGATCTGACACAGAAAAAAGAACAGGAGATCATGACCACGTGAACGGAGTCTAGACTTCATGGACTCTCCACCCACTTTTATCGAATCTCCACGTTTTGCGGCTAGGGATTTGTCCCGGAGCCGTGTCGTCATTGATCTCGATGCGCTTTCCTGGAATCTTTCCCTAATCCAGGAACGACTCTCCGGTTTTTCCAAAATTCTTCCCATTGTCAAAGCGGATGCCTATGGACATGGAATGATTCCTGTTTCACGACATCTTGCACAATCCGGGATTGATGTGTTTGGCGTTATGGGACTGGAAGAGGGAGTTCGCCTCCGGGATGCCGGAGTTTTTTACGATATTCTTGTTCTTGGTGGGGTACTGCCGGAGGAGATGCATGATTGTGTCTCCTCCGGACTGATTCCTGTGGTCCATCACTGGGGTTTGCTCGAGTCCCTGCTGGATTTTCCTGGAGACGCTCCTCTCCGGATCCATCTGAAATGGGACACCGGGATGGGCCGACTGGGATTTCTTCCCGAAGATCTTCCCCGTTTATGCAGAATTCTGGGAGATCACCCCAGGATCAGAGTGGAAGGGATCATGACCCACTTTGCTCAGGGGGAGGAGCGTGAGCGCACGGATGAACAGGTGTCCCGGTTCGAATCCATCATTAAGGCGCTTGCGGCAGAAGGGATTTTCAGGGACAGGATTGTTATCCATATGGCGAACAGTGCCGCGCTGATGTCGGGGAAGTTTTCCTTTGACCTTTCCGGTCTGAGAAGGATCTGGAATGGCGACGTCCAGTTCTGGGTCCGGCCGGGGTTGCTTCTTTACGGGATCTCTCCCGACGATGAAAAGAACGATCTCCCTGTCCGCCCGGTCATGCAGGTTGAGGCAAGGGTCATTTCTGTGAAAACCCTTTCGTCAGGGAGCCGTATCTCTTACGGAGGGATTCGGACCCTGACCAGAAATTCTCTGGTGGGAGTTCTGGGGATGGGGTATGCCGACGGGTTGCCAAGAGAGCTTTCAGACTGGGGATGGGGGATCATGGCAGGGAAGCGATTGCCCTTTTTGGGAAGGGTTTGCATGGATATGGTCATGGTGGACCTCACGGAAGCGGATGTGCCGGTTCATCTTGGAGACTGGGTCGGCCTTCTTGGCGACCGCAATTCTCTCGGCATGACAGCATGGGACATTGCCAGACGAGTCCGGACAATCCCTTATGAAATCCTGTGCAGACTGGGAAACAGGTCTCCCAGGGTCTATCGTGGAGGAACGAAGTCTATCCTTCAGGTTCCTGACTGATGGATCTTTTTGCCTGGGTCGGTCGTCGGTCTGTTCTGCTCTTTGAACAGTCGGGAAATCTTTTCATTTCCGGAATACTTGCCCTTTCTGGACTGGTTCGTCCGGCGTTCCGCTGGGTCAATCTTTTGATACAGCTGGTGCGGGTTGGCGCGGACTCCACTCCTGTCGTTCTGGTGACGGCTTTTTTTACCGGAATGGTTCTTGCCTTGCAGGCCTGGATAGGATTCCAGAAATTCAACGCCGAGAGCCTTGTCGGAGCCGTGGTTTCCCTCTCTCTCACAAGGGAGCTTGGTCCGGTCATCACAGGGTTGATGGTGACAGGAAGATCCGGTTCTGCAATGGCGGCGGAACTTGGAACCATGCGCGTTACAGAGCAGATCGATGCGCTTGAATCACTGGCAGTGAATCCTCTGATTTATCTGATGACTCCCCGATTGTATGCGGGCTTGATCGCGCTTCCCCTCCTCACTGTTCTGGCGGATCTGGTGGGAATTATCGGCGGTTATTTTGTTTCCGTCGGTCTCCTCGGACTGCCGTCCAATGTTTATCTGAGGGGAATTGCGCAATATGTCGATCTGCATGATTTCTTTTCCGGGTTGGTCAAGTCCTGTGTTTTCGGCGGAGTGCTTGCTACGTTTTCCTGTTATATGGGATATCATGCACGCGGGGGAGCTGCCGGGGTGGGACGTTCTGTGACAATGGCCGTAGTGAGCTCTTCCATGGCGATCCTTGTTCTGGACTATTTTCTGACAGCATGGCTATTTTAGTCCAAAAAGAGGGGGATTCCCGGACCTCTGTCCCAGTGATAAGGGTGGAGAATCTGTGGAAATCGTTCGGGGGACAGACTGTCCTCAAGGGCCTGGACTTCTCTGTCAGCCAGGGAGAGACATTCGTTGTCATTGGAGGATCGGGGCAAGGAAAGTCCGTACTCCTGAAACACATCATCCGGCTTCTCAAGGCGGATGATGGAGATGTCTATATTCAGGGAACGCCAATCATGCCGCTTTCCCAGCCGGATTTGTACGAAGTCCGGAGAAAGATGGGAATGGTCTTTCAGGAGTCGGCGCTGTTCGATTCCATGAGTATCCTGGATAATGTTGCTTTTGCACTTCGTATGCATACGAAGCTCCCTGAACAGATGATCAGGGAGCAATCCCGGGAAAAACTGCTGAAAGTCGGGCTTAGAAATGTAGAAGGAAAGTTTCCCTCGGAGATTTCCGGCGGGATGAAAAAGAGGGTCGGGATAGCGAGGGCCATCGCACTTTCTCCGGAAATTCTTCTCTACGACGAACCGACTACGGGACTGGATCCTGTCCTGGCATCGGCAATCGATGAGTTGATCCTGAAAATGCAGAGTGAACTGTCCGTGACAAGCATCGTCATTACACACGATATGAAAAGCGCGATGAGAATTGCGGACAGAATCCTTTTCCTTTTCCGGGGAGAAATCCGGTTTATGGGTACACCGGAAGAGTTGATGCGGGCGGAAGATCCCGTTTTGACCCAGTTTGTCAGAGGTGAGACTCAGGGCCCGATCGGGACGCTTTGACCCCATTTTGAAATGAAATGAATGAAGGACGAGGACCTTTGGGAGTTCATCGAGGATGAAGTGGACATCGGAAGCCAAACTTGGCTTTTTCATCGTGATTGCGTTTGTGGCAGCGGTGTTGCTGACGCTCAGGTTCGGACACTATCATTTTCAGCCAAAGGGCAGCTACAGGATTTACGCGGATTTCAAATCTGTCGATGGTCTCGAGAAAGGAACGGCAGTCCGGGTTGCAGGGGTCAAGGTGGGAGAAGTCACGGACATCTCGCTTCTGTCGACGGGGTACGCTCATGTTGAAATGACAATCTTCGGGAATCTGGGGCTCCCGGCGGATGTGCATCCCGTGATCTTCTCGAACGGTTTTCTGGGAAAGGAATACATCGAACTGGTTCCGGGAAAGTCCGGCGAAACTTTTCGAAAAATGAAATTTCAGAACAGTGCCGGACAACTACGATCGCTCATCCATCAGCTGTCGGCGACTGCCCTGGATGTTTTTCGCCCGGAAATGGCTTGGGCGGATCCCGGGTCCCTTCCTTCCCCGGCCCCTCCGACCCAGACCGGAGGAATCTCCGGACAGTCTGTTTCTCCAGGCTATGTGTCTCCCGGAAATACGTTGTCTGCCCCTGGAGAAACGGTCAGTATCAATCGATTGATCCGGAAACTGAGCCGGATTGCCGATGACATCAAGGCCATCACGGGTTCACTGAAAAGTGCCGTCGGCACGGAGAAGGGGAAAGCCGATCTCAAGAAAACACTGGATAATCTGGCTGCCCTTACCGAGAATCTGAGGAAGTTCACGAAAGATCTGAAAAACCGCTCCCCCGCAATCCTGAAAAAGATCGATTCGATTGCGACCAAGATCGATCAGGGAGTCGGAACGGTCGGTCAGCTTGTCAATAATAAGGATTTGTATCAGAAGGTTGATTCAGCAGCTTCCCACCTGGACAGCATCCTGGCAAAGATCGACTCCGGTCAGGGAACTGTCGGCCAGCTTGTAAACAACCCGGATGTCTACAACAACCTGAACAAGACACTCAAAAAGTTTTCGGATATGAGTCATAAATCGGATCAGATGGTTCTCGACGTTTCGATGTATGGCTTTTATTTTCCAAGAATCCAGAGCGCCGACGGCTTCTTCACGCTGGACCTTTATCCGAGGTCCGACAAGTTCTATCGTATCCAGGTGGTTTCTTCCCAGTTGGGAAATTACGCCCAGAGCATTCCTTATACCCAGGTCAACGGGAACTATGTTGCTGGTCCTTCTCAGGTCACTCAGACCAATGCCTCCATCAAATTCAGCGTCGAGTTCGGCCAGCGGTTCGGAAACTTTGATGTCCGGGCGGGAATGATCGAAAACAGCTTTGGAGTCGGAACAGATGTCTTCCTCTCGAAGAACCTGAGATTTACGTTTACGCTGTACAATATCGGTTCCTACAATCCTATTGCACCGAGCCCATTTTCGAGGGCCTATTTCACCTATACCGTGCTGAACCATATCTGGCTCACCGCCGGGTACTACAACGCCTTCAACCAGTCGATCGCATCCCCGCTGGTCGGTGGTGGAATATCCTTTACGGATAATACGCTGAAGTATTTGATTGCCGGTCATCTTCCCTGACCGGGATCTGACGGCGCTTTTTGGATAAATCCAATGGTTTAAACTAGAAAACGACCATTTCTCTTCTCTTAAAAGCCTTGTGCTTCCTTAACTTCAAGGGGATTTACCTTGACCCCGAAAAGGGGATGT
>DAIEST010000081.1 GCA_027346125.1 Leptospirillum sp.
TCGTTCAGTTCACCAGGAATACCCTGACGTATCGCTGGAACACATGTATGTGGACAATGCCGCCATGCAGCTTGTGAGGAACCCCAAGCAGTTTGACGTTCTGGTCACCGGAAATCTCTTCGGGGATATCCTCTCCGACGAAGCGGCCCAGTTGACCGGATCGATCGGGATGCTGGCTTCCGCCTCGATCGGAGGAAAGACGGGATTGTATGAGCCGATTCATGGGAGCGCGCCGGATATTGCCGGAAAGGACCTGGCGAACCCGTTGGCGATGATTCTTTCCCTTTCTCTTCTTTTCCGCTACTCCCTTGACCGGGAAGATCTGGCGGAAAAAATCGAGGGGGCCGTCCGTTCTGTCCTTTCCCAGGGGATCCGGACCACCGACATCCAGGGAGAAGGGGCAAGACAGGTCGTTGGAACAAAGGAAATGGGAGACCGTGTTCTCCGGGAATTCGTGAACTGATGAGGAAGGAAAAAACCATGGATGGGAAAGGGTTTTCCGTAGCCGTCGTCGGAGCGACCGGTGCTGTTGGTCGGGAGATGATATCCATTCTGGAGGAACGCGAGTTTCCGGTGTCCGGGCTCCACCTCTTTGCTTCCGAACAATCGGCGGGCGAGAGTATTTCTTTCCGGGGAATGCCCCATACAGTGCGACAGATGAAGGGTGCTTCGGATGCCAGAGGGGTCCAGATCGCTCTTTTTTCCGCAGGAAGCGATGTCAGTCTGGCCATTTCTCCGGATCTCGTGCGCCAGGGAACCCTGGTCATCGACAACAGTTCTGCTTTCAGAATGGTTCCGGAAATTCCCCTGGTCATTCCGGAGGTCAACCCTGAGGCGTTGCCGTCGCGATTGGGCCCTTTCCTGATCGCCAATCCGAATTGCGCAACCATCCAGATGCTGGTTGTCCTAAAGCCCCTGATTGAGCGGGCCGGGGTTCGGAGGATTGTCGTCACGACCTTTCAGTCCGTTTCCGGAACGGGAAAGAATGCGATGGACGAACTGGCCGCCCAGATGGCGCTCCTCATGAATGGTCGGGTCGATGAGATCAAGCCGGAGGTGTACGCTCCCTATCAGATTGCGTTCAACGTATTGCCCCAGATTGATCAGTTTCTTCCGGATGGTTCCACGAAGGAAGAGGAGAAAATGAAGCTCGAAAGCCGCAAGATTCTGGGGATTTCCGATCTCAGGGTCAGTGCAACCACGGTACGGGTTCCGGTGATGATCGGACATTCCGAATCTGTCAGCATTGAGTTCGACCGTCCCCTGTCCCCAGACGAGGCCAGAGCCATCCTTTCCGAAGCCCCGGGAGTTCGGGTATGGGATGATCCGTCCCGGAAGATCTACCCCGTGCCTCGAGATGTTGCCGGGCAGGATGATGTTTTTGTCGGAAGGATCAGGACAGACGATTCGGTGGAAAATGGTCTGAACCTCTGGATTGTGGGAGACAATCTGCGAAAAGGTGCGGCGCTGAATGCGGTTCAGATCGCCGAACGGATTGTTGCCAACATTTGAAGGAGAAAGAGGGGAGGAATAGAGATGACGAACACTCCGACAGTATTGGTGCCTCTTGCCCATCAGGAAGCCGATCCCTCTGCGGCGTTTCTTGTGGAGCGGATCCAGTCACTCAAGAAAGAGCGGAACGCCATTATTCTGGCCCACAATTACCAGATTGGCGAAGTGCAGGATGTTGCCGACTATATTGGAGACTCGCTGGAGCTCGCCCGTTTCGCGGCCCGGACGGATGCCGATACGATCGTTTTTTGTGGCGTTCATTTTATGGCAGAAACGGCAAAAATCCTGAATCCTGGTCGGCACGTCGTGGTTCCGGATCTCAAGGCAGGCTGTCCGATGTCGGACATGATCACGCCGGAAGAGGTGGATCGTCTCAGGGAAAAACATCCGGGAGCGGTCGTTGTGACGTACGTGAACTCTCCGGCTTCCGTGAAGGCCAAGAGCGACATTTGCTGTACGTCGGCAAATGCGGTCCGGATCGTGCAATCGATCCCGGAAGGTACGCCAGTCATTTTCATTCCCGATCAGTTTCTGGGCGATTACGTCCAGCGTGCGACAGGCCGGAGCCTGATCCTGTTTGAGGGATTTTGTCCCACTCACATGCGAATCATGGCCGCGGACATTGATCAGGCACGCCATCAATATCCGGAGGCACTGGTCATTGCCCATCCGGAGTGCCAGCCGGATGTTGCCATCAAATCCGATGTGGTGGCCAGTACCAGTCGTATGGCTTCTGCGGTCCGTGAGAGTGCCGCCCGGACGGTGGTTGTGGGTACGGAGCTGGGAATGATTCATCGTCTCCGGAAGGAAAATCCCGAAAAGGAGTTCATTCCGGCCTGCTCTACATGCGACTGCTCCAATATGAAAGTGAACTCCCTTGAAAAAATCCTCTGGGCGCTTGAGGATCTGTCCCCGGAAATTCTTCTTCCAGAGGAGATTATCCGGGATGCCCGGACCGCTCTTGACCGTATGCTCGAGAACTCCTGATGTCACGGATTTTTTTGTTTCTGGGAGTTTTTTTCCTGGGACTGTCTTTTGTTACATGGCTGACCGAGAGAGGGCCTGGAAAAAGTATTTTCTCGTCACTGGGTCATCTTCCCGGAGACATTGTGGTCGACCGCCCCGGTTTCAAATTCTACTTTCCGCTCGTGACCAGTCTGCTCGTCAGTGTGGCCGTTTCCCTCTTGCTCTATCTTCTTTCCCGATTTTCAAGCCGTCCCTGACTTTTCCGGTGGTGGACAGACCGGAGCGGCTGTTCCGGTTTCCATTTCCGACAGCAATATTTTGACCGAATCGATCAGTTCAGGGATTTGAGGGGCATTGTTCCGGATAGCTCCCAGAATATTTTCAAGTCGGGCAAGTCGTTGCATCTCCCGGTCTTCGGAGGAGAGGCTGTCCAGTTTTTGGTAAAACTCGGGAAAAAAGGATTCTCTCGATGCCCGGACCGCTTCGATGGCAGAAAGAAGTTCAGGTGGCTGAACGTCTCCTGTGTCGGAAGCGATGAAGAATGTTCCCCCATTGAAGAGCAGGATGATAAAAGGCGGTTTTCCCGGGACGATCAGAGGAAGAACGGCTTCGATCGTCCGTCCAACAGATTCTTTCAGAGAAAGGAGAAGACCTGGGCATGCCCGGGCATGCTCGATTTTTTCCCGGTTGACCTGCCATTTCCGTTCGACGTACATAATTGCACCCCTGGATGAATCGTAAGGAAACAAAAAACCCGCCTGAAGGCGGGTCTTTCATTGCATTGAACCGGTCTCCCGAAGGTCAGAACCCTTTGGAGTTGGTACGCATTTTCTTGATGAAATCTGTCAGGAGTTCGAATTTCTCGGGTCCCGTGTCGCGGACCGACAGATTCGCGTCCTCGTGGCCGGCAAAGGAACAGAACGCGAGAGTATAACAGGATGTTCCGCCCCGAATGATCTTGAGGGCAAGATTGGCTTGATGGCAATGGACACCCACAAACAGGCAGACATCAATCTTATTGTGCCAGATGGTCAGGTTTGGATGATTGGGGTTGATCTCTGTTTCAGGATCAATTTTTGGATATTTTGGTCGGTAATCGGACATGGGAATGATCTTGATACCGCCTTCAACCGAAGCCCGTTTGATCACCTTGGCCATTTTTGCGGATTTCTCGTTCCATTTCCAAAGGACAAGAGGACCGGGGAAAAAAGTCGGAACCTTGGCGTTCGCCAGTTTGCGGGCGGCTTCTTCAATGGCTTCGTCTTCGGAAACAAGCCGGCCTTCAATATGTCCCTGCCCCGGATCGGGAAGGGTAATGCCCATCATGGCTGCGGAGGGGGGTAAAAAAGCCTCTGGGCCAACGGCTACGCGGTACTGGGACACGATTACTCCTGTTCATTATGGGAAGATCCGGCCATTGCGGGCAGGACTTGCCGGTTTATCCCTTTCGGATACGCCCTGATCAGTTGCTTTGGGGCCGAATTGGGGGTGTTTGGTTTAGATCGGACAGATATTTTCTTTGTTAACAAGTGATTCTGAAATAATTCGAGAATCCTAATTCTAAGGTGTGGAGAGCTTCCTTGTCAAATGCCCAAGGGCTGTTCAGGAGTACCTGAGCAGATACCAAATTTTTATTGGCATTGACAACATTCCAAAAGTTTAATATTGTCTTAGTTGCTACACTACTTCTGACCATCGCAAGAACTCACCCGTTTCTTCCCTTATGAACCAAACTATCATGCATTTTTCTGACCGTTCCTCATGTCCTCATGAAGCGAATCACTCATATCCCTGACGTCTGTCTCTGATCCGAATCCCCCTATTCCTTCTGGTCTGGGATCAGTGATGTCGAATTGGATCGTTGGGGGACGGGAATGGTTTTTGATGGAGTCTGGAATGAGATGGGATAAGCCATGAGTAAAAAGAAAAAACAGGACGACGATGTTAAAAGCGCTGATTTGGCCAGGTTCGGTCAGGACAGCACGGGACAATATCTCACGACCGATCAGGGGTTGCGCATCAACGATGACCAGAATTCCCTAAAAGCTGGTGTACGG
The DNA here is from genome assembly GCA_027346125.1 of Leptospirillum sp. Classification (GTDB taxonomy): domain Bacteria; phylum Nitrospirota; class Leptospirillia; order Leptospirillales; family Leptospirillaceae; genus JAJYGC01. The sequence continues at coordinate 4,536 of DAIEST010000081.1, forward strand.
GGATCGACCTTGCTCGAGGATTTCATCCAGCTGGAAAAGATCACCCATTTTGATCACGAACGGATTCCTGAACGCGTTGTGCATGCCCGGGGTGCCGGGGCACACGGCTATTTCCAGGTCTACGAATCGCAAGCCAGATTGACCAAGGCTGGCTTTCTCCAGGATCCTTCACTAAAAACACCGGTATTCGCGCGTTTTTCCACGGTGGCTGGTTCCCGGGGATCTTCCGATCTCGCACGCGACGTTCGAGGATTTGCAGTGAAGTTCTATACCAAGGAAGGCAACTATGATCTTGTCGGAAACAACATGCCGGTATTCTTTATTCAGGATGCCGTCAAGTTTCCGGACCTGATCCATGCCGTAAAACCCGAACCCCATCATGAAATCCCCCAAGCGGCCACCGCTCACGATACTTTCTGGGACTTTATTTCCCTGATGCCAGAATCCACGCACATGGTCCTGTGGATCATGTCGGATCGTGCCATTCCCCGGAGCCTCCGGATGATGGAAGGGTTCGGGGTCCACACATTCCGTTTCATCAATGCTGAAGGCAAGTCGCGCTTCGTGAAGTTTCACTGGAAGCCGTTGCTTGGGGTCCATTCGGTGGTCTGGAGCGAAGCGCTTGAGATTTCCGGGAAGGATCCTGATTTTCAACGCAGGGATTTATGGGAGTCGATTGAAAATGGCGATTTCCCGGAATGGGAATTCGGGATCCAGATCGTCGAAGAAGAAGACGAGAACAAGTTCGATTTCGACCTCCTGGATCCTACGAAGCTAATTCCCGAAGAACTGGTACCGGTCCAGCGAATCGGCAAGATGGTCTTGAACCGAAACCCGCAGAACTACTTCGCAGAGACCGAACAGGTCGCCTTTCACCCCGGTCATCTGGTTCCCGGGATTGACTTTACGAATGACCCTTTGCTGCAAGGCCGTTTGTTTTCCTATACAGATACGCAACTGACACGGTTGGGGGGGCCGAATTTCCATGAAATCCCGATCAACCGTTCGGTCGCGCCGGTGAACAACAACCAGCGTGAAGGACATATGCGCCAGACGATCAATACTGGGCGCGTGAGCTATTCGCCAAATACTCTGGGCGGAGGTTGTCCGATGCAGGCCGCAGCCGACATAAGTGGCTTTGTCAGTTATCCGGAAAAGATCGACGCACAGAAAGTTCGCGGCAAGAGCGAGAAATTCTTTGACCATTTCAGTCAGGCATCGCTCTTCTTCAATAGCCAGGCTGATTGGGAACAGGAGCACATTGTGAAAGCCTTTCAGTTTGAACTGGGCAAGGTCGAAGCCCCATCCGTGTGCGAACGCATGGTCGGGATGCTGGCGCAAGTAGACAAAACGCTCGCCGGTCGTGTGGCGGCCGGTCTGGGAATTGCTGTCCCTGCGAAGCTTCAGTTGCCGTTGAACCGAAGCGTACCCGCCGATGCCAACCCAGAGGATTACCAGCCAAAACCAGCACGTAAATCTGTTGGCACCTCACCTGCCTTGAGTATGTCCAGCAAGCCTTCAGAGGGCATCAGGACGCGCAAGATTGCCATACTGGCAGCCGATGGTGTGGACGAGACGGCGCTGGCAGCCATGAAAAAGGCGCTGACGGCAGCTGGTGCGAACTGCAGGGTCGTCGCTCCAAGAGGCGGGATGTTGAGAGGTGCGGGTGGCACTGAAATCAAGGTTGACCACAGTCTGGCAACGACGGGTTCAGTGCTGTTCGACGCGGTCTACATTCCCGGAGGCACACGGAGTGTTGCGACGCTCGGAAGAGAAGCCGATGCGTTGCATTTCATCAGTCAGGCCTACAAACATTGCAAGACCATCGCCGCTTCGGGAGAAGGCCGTGGACTGGTATCTCCTTTTACCGGGAATCAAGGGAGAAACGGTGATGGCGAGCAGTTCCCCGGGATCATCCTTGGACCCGATCGTTCCATCGAAAAAATTGCGGAGGATTTTATCGGTGCGATCTCGCGACACCGTCACTGGAAAAGAGAAATGAAGTCTGAGGCTTCGGGATAGGCTTGTTATCGAAGTGAACAGGTTCCTTTGACTTGAAACTGATCTCGTTTTTTACGCATCAGGCAGCAAGACTGTTATACCTGCAACCAACCTGAACCCAGGAGAAAAGACATCATGGAAACCCAAACGACGACGATGAATCATAAAAATCCGGCCAAGGCCCAGGACGCAACGGAATTACTGACTGCTGACCATAAGCTCGTCAGTGGGCTTTTTTCCGAGTTCGAGAAAACGAAATCGAATGCAGAAAAAAAACAACTCGTTTCCAAAATCTGCAAAGAGCTGACCGTGCACGCACAAATCGAAGAGGAAATTTTTTACCCGGCAGTCAAGATTGCCCTGAAAGACAAGGAACTGGTTCCCGAAGCCAGGGTGGAACACCAAAGCTTGAAATCGCTCATCGAACAGGTCAAGG
>DAIEST010000083.1 GCA_027346125.1 Leptospirillum sp.
TGCCCGGATGATGGACTCCATATAGGATTTCTCGACCCGGGTCAACAATGTCGATGCAATCATGCGCACTTCGTCGTCGGGGTCGTTTTTTGCCCCCTGGAGAAGACGGACCACGTTTTCCGACGGGTCCTGTCCGATGATCGCAAGAACGGATTGTTTGAGCGGGATATCCTGACCTTTCAGGATATCTCCCGCCGGCTGAAGCTTGCGAACTCTTTCCAGTGTCGCCCTGTGCGACGAATGGTCTCCGGGAAGGACCAGATGGTCTTTGTACTCGGAGAATTCCGCCAGGTCGAAAATCCCCCCTGTATGACCGTAGAAAAAATATCCGGTCATGCCAAGACAGAAAAGAACTGGTCCGATGACGGGAAAGGCAAGCGGAAGGACCAGAAGAAGCCAGACTGAAAGCCCCTTTTGGAAAAGGGCTCCGGAAAACCACAGGACAACTCCCGATATCATCAGGGCGAGAGAGGGGATTGCCGGTTTTCCTGTAAGGAAAAGACATGCGGATGCCAGCTGAAGCCCTGCTCCAGAGAAGAGCGGGAGGACGAATCTCCAGTCGCTCCGGTCAGCTCTCATCTTCGGTCCCAAGCGCGGTCAGACGTTCCAGAAATGTTTGAAAAAGGCGTTCCTTGTCGGTCTCGGCCCTGGGAGAGAAGGTGACGATCCGGGTTCCGATTTCCACTTCTTCGAGGGGATTCGTGGTTCTCCGCTCAAGATAGAGATTCCGGAATCGTTCTCCGACGATGTTCGCACCTTCGTTGTCCGTGACGGTCAGGAGAAGCCAGAGACGCTTTCCCGTCGAGGAAGCGCCCTTGAGATCGGTGTCCCGCGTGATTGCCGGGAGAATCTCTTTCAGATTGGCAAGGTAGGACTGTCCGAGGAGGAGTTGACCGAGCGGATCCTTCGGAATGAAGTCGATCTCAAGGAGGGAAAGGGGGAGTTGGTATCTCCGGGCCTTCTGGAGTTCTTCTTTCGATCGGTCGAGGAAGAAGGCTTTCTGAAACAGCCCTGTGACCGGATCGACCGGAATCTTTTTCCGGGTCGCTTCCTGTTCTTCGAGTGCGGAGAGCTGGGTTCCCGCCCAGTCCCCGATGATTTCCAGCATGCGAAGCGTTTCGGGAGTGATCTTCTGGAACGGGATGGATTCGATGGCGATCATCCAGAGGATCTCCCGTGATCCGCGAACGGGGAGGAGGAGGAGAGGCGACGGGAACAGGCTGTCCTGCGATTCCGGTTCTGACGGGGGGAGTTCATGGAGTTCGAAGAGATCCCGGAGGATGACGAGCTTTCCCGCAGACAAGGCTCTTCCAAAAATGCCTTCCTTCAGGGGAATCTCTGTGCGACGCGGAAAACTCCCGAGCGATTCGGCCAGCTCCCAGTGATTTCCGGTGCGTTTGTAGAGGCTGGCCGTCTCGATCTTCGCAAACCGGAAAATGCCGGACAGCAGGGCATGGGGAAGGGCGTTCATGTCGGCGATATTGATCGAACGGGCGACATCGTAGAGCGTGCTGACCGTTTCAGGTTGCAGGAGAAAGCGTTTTTCCAGTTCTGCCAGGGCAGTTTCAAGAATATCGATCTGAATGACGCTCGTCCGGCTCTGCTCTCTCTCCCGTTCGAGCTGCTGTCCTTTGTCTTCCAGTTTTCGGTGTTCGTCGTCTCTCAGGTCTCCGATCACCATTCCCGAAAACAGGAAAACGGACGGCCAGAGGAAGGAGAACTCCACCGGAAAGAAGCTCGATAACCCGTCGCGGTAGAGAAGGACTGCATAATAGGAAAGAAATGCGAACAGTGCCGTTCCCGTTCCCTGAAGAAATCCGTATCGCCCCGCCACGAGGAGGACGATGATCTCAAAAGGATGGAACCGGGGATGGACCAGGGCGTCTGTTCCGGAATGCCACCAGAACGCTCCGCCGATCAGGACAATGCCCGCAACGCCTTCGAAAAGCGGGAACCACCATACCTGTTTTTTTCCTATCTCGAACAGGGGTCAGCCTCCTTCCTGTTCTTCATCTCCGTCAAGGAACTGCATCCAGGTTCCGGTTCGAAAAAAATGGAATGAATCGGGCCCTTTTCGCCATCCGGTCACAATGATTCTGCAGATTCTGATCTTTGGAGTCCCCGTAGTCCAGCGCCAGCACGGTCAGACCCGGATTGAGCTTCAGTGCGGCGTGGATGAAGTCGAGTTCCCGTTGCCGATCCTTTTCGGGAACGGGAACGTAAAGATGCCGGTCATCGTCGTACATGGAACAGAAGTCTTCGAAAAGGACGCCGGAGATGGAGTCCGCGATCCGGGGCAGGACGGGAAATCCCCGGTTGACGATGACGGGTGTCTGTGGATAATGGCGGTGCAGTTCCCGGACGAAGGAGACGAGTGCCGTCCGGAGTCCTCTTCCGCGGGAAGGGTGTTCTTCTTCGTATTCCAGGGGGGAGTCCAGCGTGTCAAGAAAGATCCCCCGAAAGCCTTTTTTCCTGTCCCGATCCACCTGATCCAGGAGAATCCTCCGGAAGACAGGATTCCGGATATCCGCAATCCAGGAATTCCAGTGGGGATTGGTCTTGAGCAGGATCGCCCGAAAACCTCTTGTCCCCATCGTTCGCTCGAGGCGTCTTGCGATTGTTCCGCCCTTGTCGATTTCCCCGACCGTCAGGTATGCGAAATACCGGGTCCGGGAGGAGTGTTCGGGGACAAAACGGTCGGAGACGATGACCCAGTCGTACCGGTCGAGGTTCCGGTAGACGGGCAGTCGACCGTAGTAGATGGCATAGCTCGCCGGTGCGGGAAAGGGGGCGGAGATTCCGGTTTTCTGGACCTGACGGCATCCCCACAGGAATGCGATCAGGAGAACCGCCAGAACAGTCCCCGCATGTCTGGACAACTTGTTCAACGGGTTCCCAGTTTCCGCAGTTTTTCGTCGATCAGATCCCGTGCGAGTCCGGAAAGAGTCTGCCGGCAGCTCCAGAAGCAGGATCCCATCCGGGAAGCGTTTGCGGCCCAGAGAATCCGGCCTGTCCGAAGGGAGACGAGAGACCAGGAAAGTCCCGCGACGGGTCGGGTTGTTCCGCCGATCCGATATTCGAACTCGGTGACGACTCCTGTCAGTGCCGCGTCCGCGCCGGTCATCGACCGGATCCGGATCCGGATGTCCGGGGCGATGGAATCCTCCGGTCGAGAAAGACGGATCCCGGAAAGGGTGTCCTTCGGAAGGGGGAGGATCGGAAAAGGATGCCTGATCTGAAGCTCGGACAGGAAGAGGGCCGTTACGGCCTTGCCTGCGTCCGGAGTCGTCGTCAGGTTTGAGAAGGGGAGCACCACCACCTTCAACCTGGACAGGTCGGTATTGGTAGAAACGAATCCGGCGCCGGTTGTCGCGCATCCCGGGACCACCAGTGAGATCAGGATGGCCAGACCTATCGAAAATCGCTGAAAAACGGAAAACCTCGGCATGGAACCCCCTTGCTGTTCAGAACCAGAACTGGAATCCGCCCATGAACGATTCGGTCGAGCCCGAAACGATCGTGGATTGGTTGAAATAATAGGCGTTGGCGAAGAACTGCCACCGGGATCCGAGCCGGTAGGCGATCCCGGCCGAGGTTTCGTAAGAGGCCAGATTGAGGTAGATATCGTCGTATCCCCCGAATTCTCCTGTCAGGGTCCAGAGGGATTCGTACTGTTTTTCGACGGATACCCCTACCATAAAATACCGTTGTTTCAAGAGAATGGGAACCCGGTCGGAAACGGCGGGAGAGGAGAGGACGGTCCATGAATCGTATCCTCCGATCAGATCCACCTGGGGGATCCTCGACAGGTTCAGGTCGAACATCCCGTCGGTATTGTGGAGATTTCCGAACGGAAGGGTTCCGTTCTCCAGCGAGTAGTCGAAATACCAGTAGTCCGCGGAGATTCCCAGACGGGGGAGAAGCTGGTAGGAGGCGGATACGACCATACCGTTTTCCAGACCGTTCTGGACAATGCTCTCCCCATAATCGCCCCAGACCATATTTCCGAACCCCTGGAGAGAAAAAGCGAACGGTCCTTGTACGCTGTCGAGACGTCCGTACAGACCGGGAGCGGGACGGATCCTGGTATCCCCCGCTTCCACGAGAAGATGGGTGCCGTGTCCCAGAAGCCAGTCCGTTCCGGCATAGGTGAAATCGTTGGTTCCGTTTCCGAAGTTCTGGGAAAAGCCCAGATATTCGGTCCGTCCCGCAAAAAAATGGTTCCGGCCATAAAGTGGTGTCGTGATCCGGGTATCGACCACGAGGGAGGTCCCCCCCGGATAGAGCATCGAGTATACATCGCTCGACAGGGTCCAGTCCGACAGGTTGGAGAGGAGTGCGACCGTTGGCGGCGGCGGTGGCTGGGTGGCCGTTCCGGTGAGAAAGTTTGTCGAAAGGCTCTGGCCGGTTCGAACGAGGCCGCTTCCCTCGTAGCTCTGGAGTAGGTCGGAGCGGATTCCGGGATCGTTCGGGTTTTTTTGGTAGAGTTCCATGAGGATGGGGCGTGCCATGTCGAATTTTTTCTCTTCCAGGAAGATCGAGGACTTCAGGTAGAGAAGGTCGCTGTCCCGGGGAAAAAGAGACAGGCCGCGATCGATGACCCGAAGGGAAGGTCCGTCTTTCCCGATCGCTTTGTAGACGCGGGCCTCGAGAAAGTATCCTCTCCGATCCTTCGGATGGTCGGACAGATATCGCCGGGCCAGTTCCAGGGCTTCCCGGGTGTTTCCCAGCTTCATGTCGACCTGGATCCGTTCGCGTATCCTTTGGGCCGCATGGCCGGGGTCGGAATCTGACCCTATGGCCGTTCCGGTTCCGGAGAGCAGGATTCCGAACGCGAGGGCGATCCCCCACCATGGCTTCATCCTAAGGGTTTCCCGATGGGGTGGAAAGGAGGTTGAGGGTGAGACGGTAGTACTTCCTGGCCAGTTTCCTGTTTCCGATCCGGTCATAGGCGCTGGCCATCCGGAATACCTCGCGGTGTCCGGCTTTCCCGAGTCGGAGAAGGCGCCGGAAATAGACGATGGACTGAGCGTATCGGCCATGGTTGTACAGATTGTCTCCGATATAGGTGAGCGCTTTCCTGTTGTCCGGGTCGATCTCCAGAAGCCGGCGGTAGAGACTGGGGAGCTTCCTGTCCTGCCCGAGCCATCCGAGATGCCGGGTCAGCCGGAGGATACCGGCCGGGTCGGCGGGGTTTTTCCGATAGGCTTCCCAGTCATAGTGAACGGCCAGTTCGGGATGGTCAAGATCGGCAAACCATTGGGAGGCCCTGAAGAGAAGCGCCCGGTTTTCGGGGTAGCGACGGATCAGTGCATCGATGGTGTTTTTTGCCGAATGGACTCTTTTTTCCCAGATGAACGTCTGGGCGATCAGGAGATTCCGTGAGCCGAACCGGTCCGGAAAACGATTGGATACTTCGAACAGGTGGGACAGTCCCGATTTCCGGGCAGACTGGTCGAAGAGTGCAAAGAGGTGGTCGAGGTCGTTCGTGTAGTCCTGTGAGGTGTCCCCGGAAACGATCCGGAACAGGATCCCTTTTGCGGGTTCGAGACGGTTGGCTTCCTCGAACTGTCTTGCGGCCAGGAGAAGACCATGACGGCTTTCTCCGGAAGACAGCGAAACGGCCAGGAGAAGGGCTCCGGCGTTTTCCGGCTGATTGCTCCATCGGTAGAGAGTGGCAAGAGATCCCTGAAGAGCCCTGTTTCCGGGATAAAGGGTGTTGGCCTGACGGAGCAGGCTGATGGCGAGGGGGAGATTGTTCCGGTCCTGGGCGTAGTCGGAGAAAAGTCTGAGGACGGAGAGGCTGCTCCGGGTCTCTCCGAGCCAGCCGATCAGGTCCGACTGGGCCAGACCCCAACGGTGGAAGCGGATATCCAGGTCCAGGATCCGGGGTCGTAAATGTTCGGGAGAGTCGATCCCGTCACGACTGGATTTCAGGAGGAATCCCCGTGCCTGGTCGAACCATCCCAGTTGTTCCGCGAGCCAGATTTCGTCGTCGCGGTAGGCGCGGTTGGCCGGGGCTCTCGCAGACAGATCCCCGAAGACGGACAGGGCCAGCGTCTTGTACTGGTGGTGGTAGAAGATCCATGCGACTCCTTCGAGCGATTCCGTCGATACGACATTGTTCTTGATCTTCTGATACAGAAGAAACCCCTGGATCGTCCTTCCCAGATTGACGAAGGATCGGATGCTTTCCACCAGGATCGGCGCGATATCGCCGTTCATCGAGGCCAGGGTGCGAAGAAACACCACCACGCTCCGGTAGTCTCCCAGGGAATAACTGAGCGAGATCAGTTCACGGAGATAGTCCTGGCGGTGCGGATGGGCTCGTACAAGCGCTTCGAGCGTTTTCCGTTCGTCCACGATATTGCCGGATTTCCGGTCGTACTCGATCAGTCCTTTCCAGAGGCGTTTGTCCTGTGGCGCGATCCTGAGCATGTGGTGATAGAGGGAGATCACCGACCGGTTCCGGTTCAGAAGGTCGTTCAGGCGGACCGCTTCCTTGAAGGTCTGCGGGCTGACGCCCTGCTGGCGGGCCAGAATGGCATAGTGGAGAAGGGCTCTTCTCGGGTGGTTCATGCTGAGGTAAAGCCGGGCCAGGCGGAGTCTTTCCCGGCTGTCCAGGGGGACTTGTACGAGAAGACTCTCGAGATAGGTTGCGGCCTTTTCCGGATACCCCCGCCGGATCTCCACCCGGGATCCGGCGGACAGGGCCCAGACCGGAGGATTCTTTTGAGCGAGGTAGGGTTTCAGGAGTCTGTGCGCCAGGTCGTATTCGTGGGACTGGATCGCAAGCCTTATATACTCTCCTTCGGTCGGAATGAAGAAAAGTCCAGAGAGGACAATGACGCCGAAGAAGAGGATCGCCCAGATCGGCCGGATTTTCATGGAGAGGGAAGAAGCCTGTAGGACACGTTTTTCTTCAGGCCGGACAGAGTCAGCCGGCCTTCCGGACCGGCCCGGACCACGCATGTTTTCGACGCGCAGGGGACCCGGATCATCCGTTCTCCGGGAGCGAGTCCGGAAAGCTCAAGACGGTTCCCCGGTTCCCACCCCTTGTAGGTGAATTCGATTGTGCCGTGGGGAAGCCGGGAAAAAAGGAGATATCCCGTGGCGGAACGGAGAACGGGAACGGATGGTTTTTGGTCTGTCAGGAAAATGGTGGCGGTGGGCCGAAGGGCGAGAAAAAGATAAAGGCTCCCGTTTTTGTGGCGGTAGCCCAGAACCCCCCGGCTCAGACCCAGGTCCGGCCAGCGACCGGACGCATGATCGAAGCGGACGGTGGTATCCCGTCCATAGCGGGAAATGCGCCATCCGTTCCGGTTCCCTTGCCGGACCGGTCGGATCCGGGCATTGATGTACCCCTCTTCGACCCGGACGAATTCGGACGAAAAAAGAGGGGCGATCCGCTGGCGGCTGACCCGGTTCAGAACGTATTTGAGGGAATGGAGGGAGGCCTCCTTCTGGGCGATGTAAAAATGGAAATAGACATTGACCGGATCGACCCGGCGGGGAGAGTCGGTATTCGCGAAGGTCTGGAGGATGTTTTCATAGGCGAAGTAGGGGCCTTTCCAGTCGTGGGTCAGGATATATTCGTTGGCGTCGCTGTTGAAGAACTGGAGATAAGGCCCCACTTTCCGGTAGTACGGAAAGACAAAGAGATAGGAAGGGTTTTCGGCGTCGAATCGGGTGTCGCTCCCGTTCATGTTCAGGATGGGATAGGCCCAGACCTTCTGGAGCGCGTCGATCCCCGGCCGGGTGTTTCCGCTCCACTGGTAGAGCATGACCTTCTTTCCGGGAGGCAGGAGGGTTCTGTTCATCCAGTCGAGGGAAATCTTGACCTCCTGATCCAGGTTGAAGCGGTATCCGGGAATATGGGTATGGACCGGACCTTCCGCTTTCTGGACAGCGGTCGGGACCCAGTAGAACGGGTGGCTGAACGTGTGGCTTGCCGCTTCGACATTGGGAAGGGAAAAGATTTTCCGCGCCCAGTGCACACGGGTCTTCGACCCCTGGTAGCGCGGGTCGATCTGGCTTGCGATCACGGACACCGAAAACGGAAGAGCGTAACGGGTGAAGATCTCCCGGTAGAGCACTTCCGAGCACATGAGCCCTTTCCGGTAGGAGGAAAGGGTTTCGAAGCCGTCACCATCCACCTGGGAGTAGAAAATCCGGGTTCCGTTCAGCGTGGTCAGATCCATGCGGGGGGCGTCCCGGAGGTTCAGTGCCGTTTCGAGAAAGCGGAACGGATCGACGACCCACCCTTCTTTTCCCGGGCTCAGGGGGAAGGCTCGGGTGATGAAGGGATCGAGAGCGATCCCTCCGAACGGGCCCGTCACGATCGGAGTGCTGACGGTTCCGCTGTTTCTCCGGCCGGCGCTCCGGACGCCAAGCCATACCGTGTTTTCCGGGCGGACACTCGACAACGGGTTGAAAACGGGGGGAAGCGGAGGGGGAGGGAGTTCGAAGCCGGTCATGGAAGAGTTCAGGATGCTGTAGCGGAGGCGTTTTGTCTCCCAGTGACCCATCCGCTTGAGCCCCATCAGGGCGAGAACCTTGAAGGCGGAAGGGAACGGCTCTCCGGAGGAAGTTCGGTAGGGGGGCATGTCTCCCAGGACGATCAGGCGTTTTCCGGAGGCCAGGATCCGTTCCATGAAGCTCCAGAGCGCGGCGGGATCCCGGATGCCTTCCGAGAGGGACAGGGCCACCCCGCGGAACCGGTTCAGTTCGGCCAGCGAAGGAGGCGGTTCGGTCGAAAGATTGCGGTATTCGGCCTTGAGACCCAGAAAGTTGAGCGGAAATTCCCAATAGTCCCGGAAATTGTTGTCGTCCATCGTGGCGTGTCGCCCGCTGAACAAAACGAGAACAGTCCTGTGATCGCGATGGAGAACAGGCTGTGCGGTCGATGTGCCGGAAAACGCCGGGCAGGAGATGCCGACAAAGAGGAGCGGGAGAAACAGGAAAATCGGAAAATGCGGGAATGTTCGCCTGTTTTTCAGTGTTTTGTCGACCGCCACCGAAAGGAGCTCTCCTTCTATTCCCGTTCATCCGGAGACGAGGCCAGGTCTAATGTGCAGCGGGCCCGTTCAGTTTTCTCTCCTTCGAGCCGCAACCGGTCGTATATCTTGAATGCGCCGGTGCCCAGAAATCAACGTGGATGGGTGTTTGCAAAAAAAGGCCCGGATCGGTTCCGGAGAATGAAAAGGGGAACGGACGAATCCGGCTCCCCTGACAAGAATTGGCTGGGGGACAGGGACTCGAACCCCGATAGACAGATCCAGAGACTGTCGTCCTGCCATTAGACGATCCCCCAAAAATTCGAATATTTGGAAATTCTCTCCGAAATTCGTTTCAAAATCAAGCGTGTCAGAACAGATTGTGCAGAAAATGGCCGATTCCCTGAAAAATCGTGTTCCCCGGGGGGGTGCTCGGCGCGCATTCTTCCTCCGGCGGCGCACTCCCGGGAAGGAAGGGAACGCGAAGGACCGTCTGGGAGCAGGAAGGGTTGGCGGTCAGCCCCGTGGCGCTGTCGACCGGTTCCCAGAGCAGGTCGACAGGAGGGGGCAGAGGTGTGACGTGGGGCATCGTATCCTTCAGGATGGCGCCGGCGATGGGGACGGCAAGCTGGGCTCCGGTCAGGTGGGTCGGACGATTGTCGTCGAAGCCGACCCAGACCACGACGACCATGGAGGGAGAGACCGCTGCGAACCAGGCGTCCCTTCCGTCGTTGGACGTTCCGGTTTTCCCTCCCCATCCGGATTCCGGTCCGACCCAGTGGCTGAGTCCTTTTCCCGTACCTTCCCGCACGGTCTGTCGGAGAAGGTGGTTCAGGAGGTAGACCGCTCCGGGATCAAGAATCCTCATTCTCTGGATCTGGAGGGCGTGGGGTATGGGAAAGGCGCGGGGGGTGACGGACCACCCTCCGTTTGCGACTACGGAGTAGGCTTTTGCGATGGCGATAGGGGTCTGGGGAATGACTCCCAGCGGCCATGATGCGGGGAGGTGATCGACGGACGGGGTGTCCAGACCGAGGCGCTGGGCAATGGAGACGAGGCTTTCTTCAGGAAGGAATTCTTCGAGGTGAAGAACCGGAAGATTCATCGAGTGGATGAACGCCTCTTCGAGAAGGACCCGGTCCTCCTTGACGGGGTCCGCGTTCTTGGGATGCCACTTCCGAAGGCCGATCTTCAGCGTGAGAGGCTTGTTTGAAAGCCATGTCGAAAGCGTTGCCCGGGGGGGACCGTTGGATTCGGGCGTCAGGGCCACAAGGTAGGGAACCAGCTTGAACAGCGAGGCCGGTTGCCGTTTGGAGAGAATGGCCCTGTTGAAGGGGGAACG
>DAIEST010000091.1 GCA_027346125.1 Leptospirillum sp.
CCGCAGCGGATCCCGCCGATCCAGTCCAGGAACTTGCCCACGTGCTCTTCCCGGAAGATGGAGCCGTGCTGGGGCGCGATCATCCGGACCGGAAGCTTCCGGACCCGGGCGAGCCAGGACTGGATGACCCGGTTCGTCGGAATGTACCGGCCGTGGAACCCCTCCATGTAGCGGACATGCTCCTCGAAGTTCTCCACGAACGTGGGGGTCTGGCCTTTCGGATAAACGGCGGCTCCGACATCTCCGGTAAAGAGTATCCCGGACGCGTGGTCGAACAGGTGGAAGTTTCCGGGGGAATGCATGAAGTGCGCGGGAACGAACTCCACCCGGCTCCCCGAAGGAAGCGTCAGGTTTCCGCCCCCGTCCGGGATCCCCTTGAAGCGCGAAAGATCGTTCACCCCGTAATGAAGCAGAAAACGGATCCACAATTCGGAGACGTGGACCGACGCCGGCGTCATCTCGAACCACGACGCGAGACTCCCGCCGACGTCCGGATCCTGGTGGCAGAGAAAAATGTTCCGGATCTCCCCCGGGTCGATCAGGTGGGAAAGGTTCACCAGTACCCGGGCAAACACCCCGAACCCCCCCGGGTCGATCAGCAGTCCCTGTCCCTGGTCGATGATCAGGTACTGGTTCGCCTGCACCCCCTCCTCTTCTCCGCTCTCGTCCTTCCCCAACCACAGAAACGCATGGCCCGCATTTTCATGAAGAGATTCTGTCGACAAAGTTCCTGCTCCTTTTGAAGAATTCTCTTCCGTTCAAGATTCCGCACCGCCCATTACAGGGCCACGTCCGAACCACGTTTTACCGTCAGGGTTCAGGGACTCCAAGCTCCTCATCCTCCTCAAAGCGGGTAGGAGGAGGAACCCGTTCCTCGACCCGGATGGCTCGATGGTGCCGGAAAACCCCGGGGCGCGCCCGAAAGCGGATGATTCCCTCCACTTTCACATCCACCGGATCGGAAGCATACCTGTCCAGCATGAAGACATCCCCCGGCTTCCATCCCAGAACATCCTGAAGCGTGAACCGCGCTTCTCCCATGAAGACTTCCATCGAGAGGGGAGCTTCCTCGATCCTCTCCTGCAACCGGTTGATCCACCTGTTGTCCACTTCATACTGGTCGCTCTGGAAACCGGTATACAGCTTTTCCTTGATGGGCTCGACCGTGGAGTACGGGATGCAGATATAGATCGTACGCCCCTGTCCATCGATCTCCAGCTTGTAGGACATGGTGATCACCATTTCTGTCGGAGCCACGATGGCCGCAAACTGGGGATTGATTTCAGACCGGATGTAGGTGATCGGCATGGGATGCACCGGTCCCCAGGCCTTCTCGAAGTCGCCGATGGCCAAATCCATGACATTGCGCGAGATCCGGGCTTCGATGGGCGAAAAATCCCGCCCTTCGATCTTGACGTGACCGCGCCCGGTTCCGCCAAACATGTGATCCACCAGGAGATAGACCATCCGGGCATCAATGATGAACAGGATATTCCGGCGCAGGGATTCGAGACGAAGAATGTTGATATTGGAAGGCATCGGGATTTTCTTGACGAAATCCCCGAACTTGACCATGTCGATTCCCTGGGGCACAAATTCGACAGTCTTCCGGAGCGTGGCGGAAAGCGTCACCTGAAAGAAACGCGCAAACCGCTCGTTGATGATTTCAAGTGTCGGCATCCGTCCGCGAATGACCCGTTCCTGACTCGCCAGATTGTACTGGCGGACAGGCTCCCCGGGCTCGGAAGGCTTCGACTGAGTCTCGATTTCCCCTTCGGACAGTCCACGCAGGAGAGCGTTGACCTCGTCCTGGGACAGAATGCTTTCAGCCACTCGTATTTACCTCCGATCGGTCAGAGAAGGACTTTCTCCTGTATTCTTCGGTCACTTTCAGAAAGAACTTGAAGCGTTGTGGAGACAGACCTCTTCCAGGAGGTTCCGGAAAGATCGGGAAGCCAGATCTTACACCCCTGGCATCATTGGGGCAAAACATTCTGTCCCTGCCGGAAACGATCTCCTGAAATCCGGTGATCGTCACTCATCTGATCAAAAAATTTCCCATCCTTCCGGAACTGGGATATCCTTTCGGCCATTCATCAGGGGACCAGGAACTTTTCTTCATTTTCGGTCACGACACATCCCGTCTGCAGTCCGATCGTCCAGGGAACGCACATGGTCATTCGACACGAAGGAGAGCTTTCATGTTTTTTCGTCGCAACACACCCGATTCTTCCCCGAAGGAACCCGTTCGCTCCACTCCTTCCTCCCATGTCGGACAGAGCCCGGACAAAGATCACTCTTCCTCAGCAAAATCGCTCGAAGAACTTATCGGGCTGCTCCCGGAACTCGCGGGCACTGTTCTCGACACCCTGCAGTCCGACGGAGTGGCCATCGCCACACCGGATACCGGGTCCGGCACCGACGGAAACCGGATTCTCTACATGAACCGGAAAATGTCCGAAATCATCGATAAAATGACGCCGGACCTCCGCCGGGAATACGGGCTCGGCCCCGATCAGGTCTCCGGAGGTTCCATTCACCGCTTCCACAAGAACCCCGACCGTATCCGGCAGATCCTGAAGGACCTCAGGCCGGGAGAGATCCGCTTCAATCAGATCATCCCTGTCGGCTCCATGCAAATCGCTTCGGTCTCCCGGGTCCTGACGGATCGAAACGGAAACCGGATCGGATATCTCACGGTCTTCGCCGACATCACGTCGCGCAAGCATATCCAGTCCCTCCAGAACGAAACGGAAGCGATCGCCAGAAAGAGCGACCAGATGGTCTCACTGATCCAGGATCTTTCCGTCCGGGCCGACAACGGGAAGGATGTGATCCTGAACATGAGCCATGGCGTTCTGGACAACGAGAATGCAATGCAACAGCTGGGAGAAGTGGTCGACATTCTGGGAAAGCGTTCGGGAGAGATCGGATCCATTATCGAAACCATCGGCCAGATTGCCTCGCAGACAAACCTTCTCGCCCTGAATGCCGCCATCGAAGCGGCACGGGCAGGAGAACAGGGAAGAGGATTCGCGGTGGTGGCGGACGAAGTCAGAAAACTGGCGGAACGGACGGCTCAGGCCACGAAGGAAATCGAATCGACCATCCGGAAAGTCCAGGACGAAACCAGAAAAACGGTCTATCTTCTTGAAGAAAGCCGTTCGAGAACCGCGAAGAACAGGGATCTGGCCTCCCAGACCGGCGCGGTCCTGAAAGAGATCCAGTCCGGACACAGTGCACTGCTGGACGAGATGACAAACATCGCACAGGCCGCAGCGACCCAGGACCGGACCATCAAGACTTACATGAAAGAGGCCGGGCAGTGACCCGGACACAGTTGTCCGGGACTTCCCCGCAGACTACATGAACCTCCCGTGGCTCTTCCGATCCTTCCCCATCCGGTCGCGGACCACCACACGGTCGCCCGGGCGGAGTCCTCCGGACCGCACAACCGACACCAGTCCGTCCGTAGCTCCCGTTTCAACCGGAACCGGAACGATTTTCCCCCCCTCGATCTTGAAAACCAGTGTCTGGTGGCGGTACTTCGAAAGGTCGATCGACTTCAGGTACCGGTCCGAAGGACGGAATACCAGGGCTCCGTTCGGCACCAGAATCCTGTTTTTCAGCACACCGACATGAAGCGTCACCAGTGACGTCATCCCCGGCTTGAGGGACAGGTCCGGGTTCGAAACCCGGGAAACCACATCATAGGTCACGACGTGGGAAACGGTCTTCGGATGGACCCGGACCATGGTGACGATCCCCCGATAGATCCGGCCGGGATAGGCCGGAACCTGGAACGTGACCGTCTGGCCCTCGCGGACATCGCCGATGTCGGACTCCGACACACGGGTATCCAGTCGCATCTCGGAGAGGTCGTGGACGATGGTGAAGAGCTTCGGAGTCCGGAACGCAGCCGTCACGGTCTGCCCGACCTGGACCTGCCGGGAGATGACAATCCCGTCGATCGGCGCCCGGATCGTCGTGTATCGCAGATTGGCCCTGGCAAGGGAAAGACCCGCCTTCAACTCTTCCTCGTTCGACCGGTCCATAGACAGATTGCCCTGATCCTGATCGTATACGTTCTGGGCAATGATGTGTTTTTTGAGGAGATCCGAATCCCGCTTCAGGGACAGGCGATCCAGCAGGATCCGGGTCTGGACCTTCCTGAGATTCGAACGGGCTTCCAGCACCTGGGCCCGGTAGATCTCCGGATCGATCTGGGCCAGGATATCTCCCTTGCGGACCCGGCTGTTGAACTCCGCCCGGATATCGGTAATGATCCCGCTGACCTGGGCTCCGACATGAACGGTCTTCAATGCCTTCAGCCGGCCCGTCGCCGTGACTTTGCGCTCCAGGTCCCCCAGGAGGACCGGACGCGTCACGAAAGACCGGTCCACCGGAGCCGGACGGGAATACCACTTCCATCCCAGAAAGGCGAGAACAAGAACCAGGACCGCGACACCGACCAGACCTTTTCTTTTCATCTTCCGGACTGTCCTCTTTCCAGAAATTTCGACACCCTATTCATACCGGAGCGCCGTCATGGGATCCAGTCTCGAAGCGAGAACCGCCGGATAAAGACCGAATATCATTCCCAATAACCCCGAAAAAATCAGGGTTCCCGACATGAACGCAAGAGGGTATGGGGCGGGCCAGCCAACCGTTTCCCTCAGGAGAACGATGCCCAGGATACCCAGACAGACGCCGATCAGCCCTCCGGCCAGCGACAGGACAGAGCTTTCCACCAGGAACTGGGCCACGATGTCGGAAGGTCGGGCACCGATGGCCATCCGGATCCCGATCTCCCGGGTCCGTTCACGCACGGACACCAGCATGATGTTCATGATCCCGATCCCGCCCACCAGAAGAGAGATGGAGGCAATCGCCCCCAGGAGAAGGGTCAGGACAAACGCCATCCGGTCCGCCGTCCGCGTAATGTCCGACATGGGGTGAACAGAAAAGTCGGGGCGCCCTCCCGGAAGGATGTGGTGACGCAGACGAAGGAGACGGTCTATTTCCCTCCGGGCCTCCCCAATCCGGTCGATTCCTGCGGCATTCGCGAGAACGACCCCCACATAAGTGACCCCCATGATCTGGGACTGGAGCGTTGTGATCGGAATGACCACCATATCGTCCTGGTTCATCCCCATCGGAGACTGCCCCTTTGGGCTCAGGATGCCGATCACGCGAAAAGGGGAATGGTTGATCTGGATCCAGCGACCGACCGGATCCGTAAACCCGAACAGGTGGCGCGCCACCATCCGGCCCAGCACCGCCACACGATCCATCCCGGCAACATCCGACCGGGAAAAGAAGGTCCCCCGCGACAGTTCCCAGTTCCGCACCGACAGATAGGTGGATTCCGTTCCCAGAATCACGGTGGACCAGTTCGAAGTCGAGGACAGGACCTGTCCCGCAGTCCTGAGCGCTGCCGACACCTCCAGGATGGACGGACAGCCCTGCCGGATCGCCCGGGCATCGTCCAGCGTCAGGGAGGTATCTGTCCCTCCCCCGACCTGGGCTCCGGAATCGGTCACGCTTCCGGGAATCACCACCAGCAGGTTCGGACCAAGGTTCCTGATGCTGTCCAGAACCAGACGGCGGGCGCCCATCCCGAGCGCGACCAGCAGGATCACGGAAGCCGTCCCGATGACGATTCCCAGCATCGTCAAAACCGTCCGGAAAGGATTCCTGACGAGAGACCTGAACGCAAGCCCGACCATATTCATCCGGACTCTTCCCGAACGATCCGGCCGTCCTTCATGCGGACGCGGAACCCGGCCCGGGCCGCGACATTGTGGTCGTGGGTGACAAGAAGCAGGGTGAACCGGTTCTGCTCGCGCAGATTCTCGAGGAGTCCCAGGATCTCCCGGGAAGAAGAGGAGTCCAGGTTGCCCGTCGGCTCGTCCGCCAGGACAAGCCCTGGCTCCGTGACGAGCGCCCTCGCAATGGCAACCCGTTGCTGCTGCCCCCCCGAAAGCTGGGACGGAAAGTGAAGGTCCCGGCCGGAGAGGCCGACCATGTCCAGCATGTTGCGGGCACGTTCCCGACGCTCACGGGCGGGTACCTTCCGGTACAGGAGGGGCATCTCGACATTTTCAAGGGCCGTGGTGCGACCGATCAGCTGAAAATTCTGGAAAATGAATCCGATGCGCCGATTCCGGATCAGCGCCCGCTCGGCCGTCCCAAGCGATTCGGTCTGTTCGCCCTCGAGCCAGACCTCGCCGGAGGTCGGGCGCTCCAGAAGCCCCATGATGTAGAGCAATGTCGACTTCCCGGAACCCGATGCCCCCACCAGAGCCCAATGGGCACCGGAAGGAATACAGAGACTGATTCCCGACAGGGCGGAGAGCGTCTCGTCCCCCACCTGAAACTTCCGGGTGACATCCAGAAGCCGAACCTCGACCCCCTGTACGGCTCTATCGGACATTCCCGGACCCGACCCCCCGTTGCCCGCTACTTTCCGGCAATCAGACGATCCCGGTTTTTCAGGTAAAGATCGCGGGCTTCAAGAAGCGCTTTCTTGGCCTCCACATTTCCCTCGATCCCGTTCACGGACACCGGCTTTTTCTCCAGGATCTTGTAATCCTCGAGAAACCGCTGGATCTTTTTCAGCAGATGGGGAGGGGCATCCTCGACATGCCGATAGACGTTATACATAGGGTCTTTGGCGAGCACGGCCAGAATCTTGTCGTCGTTCTCCCCCCCGTCGACCATTCTCAGGATACCGATCGGACGGACGCGGGCAATCACCCCGGAATCCAGCGACTCCTCCCCCAGGACAAAGACATCGAGCGGATCCCCGTCCTCGCAGTACGTCCCGGGAATCAGTCCGTAATTTGCCGGATAATACACCGCACTGTGAAGAATACGGTCCACCCGGATCAAGCCGGTTTCCTTGTCCAGTTCATATTTGACCCGACTCCGGCAGGGAATTTCGATCAGGACGTCGAACTCGTGGGGAAACTCGTCTCCAAGGGACAGATCATGCCAGGGGTTGAACACGGGGAAGCTCCTTTCTGGAAGCTGGGGGTCAGGGAATCGGCACGAAAGACATCACGGGCTAGACTACCCGATTCCCGTTCCGGAGGCAACGTCAGAGCTTATCGGAACCCTTCCTGGATCGCTTCCCGTTGTCTCGCCACCATATACTGGACAAGCTGGTCGGAAAGACGGGGGGAGAGCGCTTCGAAGAGCGCCAGAACGGTATAGCGAAACGGAGGAGTTTCGGAAGAGGACTCCCGGACACCCAGCACCCGGGCCCGGACCTGAAGCTCGGCAGGAGGGAAGACCGGAAGGTCGAGCAGAAGGAAAAGAGGCTGGCCGGGATCGTACGGACGGGAGGATGCGAAGGAAAGTCCTTTTTCGGAAATCCGGAGAGGGACGGGGGAAGGAAGAACAACCTTTTCTCCCGCAGACAAGCGAGCCAGCACACCCACCATCTGATTCAGGCGTTCCTCGAGGGACTGAAACAGGACAAGCCAGGGGATCTGGTCTTCACCCGCATTTCCCGGATTCCAGGAGGCAGGGTACACGGGAAGAACCCGTCGTCTCGGAACAACCCCTCCTGTTCCTCCGGATTCCTCCCACCGCTGATGGACCAGCGGAAGAACATCGGCGACCGTAAAGGAACCAAGCTCTTTCAGAAGCGTCTCGAAAGTCTCCGGATCGCAGAGAGTGGTTCCCTGCGATTCAGGCATAGAAATCGATCCGGCGCCGGGCTCCGGTATCCGCCTGCTCGGGTTGACCCAGGGATGCGACGGTGGACGACTGCTCGGGACGCGGACGGGGAACCTCTTCCCGGCGGACCGGAGGATCCACCGGCCGGGGCCTCGGTTCCGAAACGCCAGGAAGCGGATTGTCGAGATTTGCTGCGGAATTGACGCCGAACTGTGCCACTTCGGGGAACCTCCCATAATCAGGCAGATCCGGTACGGAAAGCCGGGCTAGACGTGACGGTTGATTTTCATTCCCTGGAAGTAGAGGTCGGCATCGTCGGCAACCCGGGCGGACTCTTCGTAAGAACCGAGCATTGCCACACCATCGCCGGAAGAATCGGAAGAAGTCGGGGAAAGAACCGTCTGTGTTCCGTAATGATTGCGCACCACCCGCGTACCATCGCCCTCGTCTGTCAGCCGGACGCTGATATCGGTCATCACGGTACGACCCACCGGAGCCGAATAAACCGTCACGACTCCAGGCTCGTTTCCGACCCGCGCCAAGGACGCAAGAACCCTCTCGGACATATCCACCGGCGATTCCACCAGCATCGGAGAAGGCCTCGGGACAGTCCTCAAAACGGTTCTCTGCCCCCTCCTCCCTTCCGTGGAAAGAGACGGAGCGCTATTCGGCAAATCCGGTACTGGACGTATGGACATCCCTTTCCTCCGTCTCGGGCCAGACTTCTACCCACTTTCACTATACCACAGACCTGGGAATCGTCAAGACTGGAACCCCGTGTGCGTTCGCACGCCAGGAGTTTGAGGGAGGACGGGGCGGGCTGTTGCAACCTCCTGTCTGATCAGAATCGCGGCAAACCTCGCGCTTCAGGGCTGATCTTTACCCATATCTCGTTCTTCTGGACACATGAGGATATGGGTAAAGATCAGTCGTTCATGGAGGAGAGGATGTCAAGTGTTTTCCGGTCCTCGTTTCTGCGAGAGAGAGGCTGGCGTGAAAAACCATCTGGCGTGCGGACCGCCCCGAACAACAGAAACGGGAGGCACGGCCTCCCTTGCCTGTTGTTTCGTCCACGGGCATCTCCGCGCAAACGGAGACAGCCTTCCGCTATCGGGACCCCACCACTGCAACAGACTGATAATACTGCTCGGCGGAGGCCAGTCCCTTTTCAAAAACGGGAACGAGTTCATATTCGATCAGATCGGCAAGCAGAACCCAGTCCTGGCCTTCCTGAGCCACCAGCATTCCCTTCAGAAGCTCTTCAAACCTGCTTTCCTCCTCGATCAGGACAAGCGCCTCACTGGAGGAAGATACACCGGACTCATGGATCGTCCGAACCTGATCCACCATGAGCTGGGCACTCATCATGGCCTCTATTCCCTGGACATACGGCCCTCCCCGGTCCTTGTAGAGTCCTTCTCCGCCAAAC
>DAIEST010000146.1 GCA_027346125.1 Leptospirillum sp.
ACGAACTGGTTCCGTCCCGACTCCTTGGCCTGGTACATGGCCTGGTCGGCATGCCGGAGGAGGACTTCCGCGGGGGAGTCGTCCTTGGGAAAAAAGGTGACACCGATACTGGCCGTCAGTCGGACTTCCTCCCCGACGATCATATAGGGTTGGGAGATCGCCTCCAGAAGGCGGTTCAGAAGATGCTGGACGAAACTGTCCTGGGGAATATCGTTCAGCAACAGGATGAATTCGTCCCCCCCCAGACGCGCTACCGTATCCCCGGTCCGGACTGTCCGGAGCAATCTGTTGGCAACTTCCACGAGGATCTGGTCTCCGGTTTCATGCCCGAACTGGTCGTTGATCGGCTTGAAGCCGTCCAGATCCAGGAAACACAGGGCCAGCGAGCTTCCGTTCCGGCGAGAGGCCTTGATCGTTTCTTCCAGAAGATTTTTCAGGTAAGACCGGTTGGGCAAATGGGTCAATGCATCGAAATTGGCCTGTTTTTTAAGGGTTTCCTCAAACAGTTTCTTGTCTGTGATGTCGTTTTGCACCGCAATGTAGTGGGTGATCCTGCCTTCTTCCGAGTGGATGGGGGTGATGCGCGTGTCGGCCGTATACGGGGTTCCGTCCTTTTTCCAGTCGGCGATTTCCCCGGAGAAGGCACCATTCGAGAGAATTGCGCTCCAGATGTCCGGCAGACCGTAATGCGGCGGCGGAGGGGAGAGGAAAACTCTCGGAACTGTTCCCTGAATCTGCTCCAGCGTTTGTCCTGTCTTTTGAAGAAACGCCGGATTGGCCCATTCGAAGTGTCCCATGTGATCGGTGATGAACATGGGGGTGGGGGTCGCGTTCATGGCGGCTTTCTGGAGGCGGATCTCGGACTGTTCCTCGTGCCGGGAAAACGCCATGCCGATCTTTCCGGAGAGTTCTTCGAGAAGGGGCACTGTTGCGTTTGTCAGGGAGGACTGCTCCAGGACGGTGACGGAGAGGATCCCCCACGGGAGGGAAATGCCCTGGTGAAGTACCGGGATGGAAAGCGTTGCTTCGATTCCGAACTGCTTGGCAAAAAATGAGAAAATCTCGGATTGGGAGTCTTCGAGCGAGACCATCTGGGGTTCCAGCGTCCTGAGCGCTTTTCCGACAGAGGTCTCCGCTTCCTGAGTGGTATCCCATCGGATGGGCGTGGTCAAGGAGGAGACCTCTTCCAGAAATCGGGTGGATCCGGATGCGGATCGGACGATCCTGATCGTCCCGTCCGGAGATGGAGTGCAGAAATGGATGGAAAAGAAGGGATAAAGCTCCAGTACTTCCTGAAGAACAAGCTCCAGAAGGGATTCAAGCGGTTTTCCCTGAAGGATCATCCGGTCCAGTTCGTGGAGGATTCGGTTGATCCCCTCTTTCTCGACTTCCCGGGAAATATTGCGAACCTGGACCAGAACAGCCTCCCTGCCTGTGTAGGGGATCAGCGTCTCGTTGGCGCTGACGTGGATTTCCGTCCCGCTCCGTCTGCGGTAAACGGTACGGGTATTGAGGACATGGCTTCCGTCGCGCAGCAGGTCTTCGATGTGTTTTCGAAGTTCTTCCTCGGAGTCGGGCATGAATGTGGTGACCGGAAGGCCGACCAGCGATTCCCTGAAGTGAATCCCGATCATATCGGCAAAGATCGGATTGCCTTCCAGAATGGTGAGGCTGTCGGGGTCCATAATGAATATCCCGTCCGGCGCATACTGGATCATTCTTCGATATTTTTCCTCGGATTCCCGGATTCTCCGTTCCATCTGGATCCGGTCTGTGAGATCGACGAAAGAGCCTACCAGTCCTTGTCCGGTTTCGGGGGTTCCCCAGGAGGCGATTTGCATAAGCACGTTGCGACTGGTTCCGTCCGGGAGGGAGAGGGCTGTTTCCTTCTGGACCGGCTTGTCGTCCTTGACGAAGCGTTTCCGGTCGCGACGATAACGCTCTGCGGTCTTTTGGGAAACAAGGTCGTCGTATGTTTTTCCGATCCATTCGGTCATTCCGATTTTCATGAATTCGGCAAACGCGTTGTTGTAGTCCAGAATCTCTCCCTTGTCGTTATTCAGGAAGACCGGATTGGGGATCGCGTTCAGAACGGTTTTCAGAAAGCCGGTCCGGGAGGAAAGGGTTTTCTCTTCCTTCTTTTGTTCGGTGATGTCGGTCAGGCTGCAGACGAGATGGGTAAGATTCCCGTGGCTGCCGGAAACGGGAGTCAGCTCCAGAAGCGCGAAGAAAGTGGTCCCGTCTTTTTTCCGCAACGGAAGTTCGATGGAAAGGGAGTTCAGTGATTTCAGCGATTCCGTGGCACTGTCGAGCTGTTCGGAGGAGAGGTTGTCCTGTAGCCAGGGGAACCCCCTGATATTCCCAAACAGATCGAGAAATGCCGGATTGGCGTAGAGAACCCGATATTCTTCCGAATCCGTTTCCAGAATGGCCAGAGGGTGGGGGAGCGCTTCCAGCGCTTTTTCCTGGATTTCCTGAGGGCGGGAAGGATTCTCCGGAAGGGGAGAAGGGAGGTGTTCGCTCTCCTGCCGGAGGGCGATGGTCATGAGACGGGAGAAGGGAGCGAAGGAATCGGCGCCGAGCCGGTCGAAGTAGTCGGGCTGGTCGGACGAGAGGGCCAGAAATGACCGACAGTCTGTTCCCCGGGAAAAAACCGGCAGGAAGAGAATGCTTTCGATCCCATGGAAAAGGGCCTTTTTCTTCCAGCCTGTGGCGGATCTTCCTCTGGAGCGGATGTTCCACTGGACAGGGATGCCGGTGGAGAGGGATTCCAACTCCGGAGGCAATGGTTGGCCCATCAATTCTTCGGCAAAGGCTTCCGCTGGTCCGGATGCGTACACGGGACGGGAGATGATGTCACGGAAATCACCCGGACCCAAGCATGCGAGACGGATATGGGGAACGAAGCGGACAATCGTCTCCAGAACGCCGCGTCGGACGGCCT
>DAIEST010000114.1 GCA_027346125.1 Leptospirillum sp.
ATCGACCACCAGCAGGGCACCTTCGCAAGCGGCCAGACTTCTTGAGACCTCATAGGTGAAATCGACATGTCCAGGCGTATCGATCAGATTCAGCAGGTAATCCTTTCCATCCTGGGCACGGTAGACAAGACGCACGGTATGGGCCTTGATCGTTATGCCGCGTTCCCGTTCAAGGTCCATCGCATCAAGCTGCTGATCCCTGGTCTCTCTTGCCGAAACCGATCCCGTCCGTTCAAGAAGGCGATCTGCCAGTGTCGATTTTCCATGATCAATATGTGCAATGATGCAAAAATTCCGGATTCGTTCCAGCGGAAAACTCAAAAAGTCACTCCCTTATCCTAAAAAGATCGACAGATCATATCAAACGCCCTGTAGGGGTGCAATGAGAACTCGGAGTTCAGAACCTTTCCTGAAAGAGTCTTACCTGGCAGGTGCGTCCCATGGGTGAGGCTGCGGAGAGAGCTGCGATGAAAGAGCGGAAACTGAAATGACCCATTCGGCATGACTCCAGGCCAGCGGAGACACTGAAAGTCTGGCCCCCGTCACCGGATGGACCTGTTCCGGAAGCATCCCGCTCTCCCCTGCACGGTCCACGACCCAGTCGATCAGTGAGAGGACCTCCCGATTGGTCATAGGAGACGGAGTTGTCATAATCTTCCACTGAAGAATCCATAACGTCGCAATCACCCATGGGTTTCCCGGAACCGAACCATCCTGCTGATAATAATAGTCATTCTGGTATCTGGCGATCCCACCGATCGGTCCCGGTACCCAGAGCCTCTTTTCCAGCCAATCCATTGTCCGTATGAGCCGTGCATCCTGATTTGGAAGAACCTGGAACTGGAACAGTGCGGCAATACTCGCGTCCGGAGTCCGATCAGGATGGAGAACTCCGTTTTGATCCAGAACCAGACCCCTCAAGAATACCCCCGACTCCGTATCGAAAAGCCGTGCAAGGATACCTGATCGGACATCTTCCGCCGCTTTCCTGAAACGGTCCCTTTCCTCGCAATCCCCGAACCCTTCCGCAAATCGTGAAGCTGCCCAAAGTCCTGCATAAACGCTCGATGCCGTATGAGTGGAAACGCCAGGACGCTCCTCCCATAAATCATAACTGGGAAGAGGCAACCCGGTTCTCAAATCCCTGAATCCCGACAGAAATCGCGCGGCAGGAAGTACAAAATGGTGGTAGAGGGGGCGAATCGTGTCGAGATCCCTATACCGTTCGAAATGCCGGTAAAGGGCCCAGATTGGCAGAGCCGTTTCATCCGCCTGGATGGGGTACAGTGGCGTTCCGGGTGTTCCGGAAGGATGCCAGGACGACCCGATGGAAAGGTTGGGGTGATATTTGTGGTGGAGGAACCCCTGAGGGGAGAGGAGAGACGGCAAAAGCGAATAGAACTTCCGGGTAAAGTCTCCGAAACCGGCAAGGTCGAGTGCATAGGCCATCATGGCCGCGTCTCTTGGCCAGAGATAGGCATACGTATCCTGTGAAAAACTTAACGCTTCCGAATCGACGGCCGCTACAACGGCCCCTCCCGCGTCCCAATGTGTTCTGAGGAGAATCAGGCTAAGCTCGTAGAGCTTTCGGATAGGCTCAGAAAGAGCCTTTAACGGAAGCACGTGTGAATCGATCCAGTAGTTCCAGAAACCCTGGGACTCACCCAGAGAACGGCTTACTCCCTTCTTCCGGATTTGAGCCAAAGTATCGCAAACCTTGTTGTGCGATGTTCCGCACACAATCATATAAGTGAACGATTTCCTCTCTTCGGGATCCAGAAGAAGTGCCACGGAAAACGCAGAGTCCACTGCGCCCTGGGCAATGGGATTGCCTCCCAGGTGGCCATCTTCGGCGTCCTTCCATGTGCCCTCCCGATTCCCATGTCTCTTTCCGCAAGCAAACTCAAGGATCCGCGCCTGACCATGACCAGGATCATCAAGTGCCACGAGAAAATACCGTTCGTCTTTGTAATGGAGCAGAGCATCCGTCTCTGGAAGATAAACTGCCGTATCCCCGATGTCCGAATACTGGATCATGAAATCCTGGTGAAAGAAAATTGTGACTGCCAGGGGATCACTCCCCGGATTCTCTACAGTCACACGTCGAAAGAAAACGTCAACGTCCAAATCTACCCAGTCCTCAAATCCGAGCGACCAGTTCCTGGGTGTTTTCCAGACAAAATGGACGTCCCCGGTCATGGTTCGATCCCGATAGCGGTGTGAAACGAGATCAGAGCTCTCGACCCAACGGAAAACCCCTTCCACCATCACACCGATACGAAAACCTGCCGGTCCCACATGATTTTCTTTGCCAACATGGGGATAGGTGATCTCCCGGATCCGGTGGTGATCATCAAATGCAACAAAAAGCCGGCCATTGGCGACCGGCAGAAAACGGGCCATTTCGCTCCTGTCTTTCCATAACAACCCGGGAAGATTTCCTAATCGGTCTCAATACTGAAAAAGGTTGCCGCTCATGATTGCGACCGCTAAAATGATTTAGCTGTGCCCGGTTATGATAACTTATGGTATTCTGTGCGGCTTGGAAAAATTCAAGTCCAACGTTACGGCTTGTAGCAGGTTCAAGGTACTTTCGGAGCCAGAAGGGAATAGCGTGTCTTTACCGATTCGGGCCCCCAGAGGAGTTAAGGATATCATACCTCCGGACGCAATCCGGTTCGAGAAGATATTTGAAGATACCACAGGGATCCTCGAGACGGGTGGTTTCCAGAAAATCCTTCTTCCCCTGTTCGAGTCCGCAACCCTCTTTTCCCGTTCCATCGGAGGAGCGACCGATATCGTTGAAAAAGAGATGTACACCTTCGAAGACAAAGGAGGGGATCTGTTTGCCCTTCGCCCGGAAGGCACGGCATCGCTTCTACGGGCGGCCATCGAACATCATCTGGTCGATCCCGGAAAGATCGTCCGGCTCTCCTATGGCGGTCCCATGTTCCGACATGAACGCCCACAAGCCGGCAGGCTTCGTCAGTTTCATCAGATCGGAGCTGAAATACTGGGCCCACTGACACCATCGGACGATGTGGATCTGATTTCACTCATCCATCGGATGGCGGTGTCATTCTCCATCCCATCATGGAGGCTTCTCCTGAACAATATGGGATGTTCCGTCTGTCGTCCATCCTACAGGGAAGCGCTCGTTTTATATCTGAGCCAGCACGAACAGAGCCTCTGCCCAACTTGCCGTCATCGCACAAAAGTCAACCCTCTGCGTGTTCTGGACTGCAAAACACCTTCCTGTCAGAACATCCTTGAAACGGTGCCCAGGATTACAGACTTTCTCTGTCCCAAGTCCCAATCCCATTTCGAACAGGTGAAGTCGGAACTCGACAGCCTCGACATCCCTTACACATTATCACACCAACTTGTCCGTGGACTTGATTACTATACTGAAACAACATTCGAATTCGTGTCAGACGCTTTGGGAGCACAATCCACCTGGGCAGCCGGAGGCCGGTATGACGGTCTGTGCCAGGAGCTTGGTGGTCCGGACATTCCGGGATTCGGATTCGCAGCAGGCGTCGAGCGACTCTGGCTCCTGAGAGAAAAAGCCGGTACACTTCCTGTTGTGGCCTCGCCACCGGTGTGGATGACTGTTTTCCCGCTCATGACAGAAGCGCGTCCTTCAGCCCTCAAACTGATCCGGAACCTCCGGGAGAACTCCATTCCCACAACCGGATTCTTTGGATCCGTAAAAATCAAATCCGCATTCAGACAAGCCGAGCGGGAAGGTTCCCGGTTCATAGCCTTCATTGGGGAAGATGAACTCAGATCAGAAACGGTTTTGATCAAGGATCTTAAAACGGGAGAACAAACCTCCTACCCGATAAAGGAATTCTCCTTCATAGCCCAGAACATCCGGAAGACAATCCTTCCGGCATAATCCGGCAGCAGTCGCTCACCCTTCCGAAAAGGGGAAAATTCATGCCACGGGATCTGCCGATCGGGAATGGCTCCCTGTTTCTCTCTTTTGACGAACATTACCAGATCCGTGAAATCACCTACCCCTTCGCCGGAGCGGAAAACCATACAGTCGGTCATCCATGCCGATTCGGCTTCTTTACTGGGGGACACCTTTACTGGATCAATACCCGTGACTGGGAGCTTTCCCTTCTCTACCAGAAACACTCCGTCACCACCAACGTAACAGGTCATTCCCCCTCTCTTGGGCTTTCCTTCCAGTCGAGAGACTGTGTCGATTTCTACGAAAACGTCTGGATCCGGGAACTCTCTGTCACAAATAACACCACGACACCACAGGAAGTGCGCCCATTTTTCAGCTTTGATTTCCATATTAACGGAACTGAAGTGGGAGACACGGCCGCGTTCAACCCGACTCAAAAGACAATCACTCATTACAAAAAAGGATTGTACTTCACATTCAACCTGCTCCACCCCGACGAAGGCCCAGGAATTACCTCCTATGCGACAGGCCGGAAAGAACTTCCCGGAAGCGATGGAACATACCGGGACGCCGAGGACGGGATTCTTTCCCTCAACCCGATCGCACAAGGATCCGTAGACTCAACGTTCGGATCCTCACTCATGATCTTGCCCGGAGAAACGCAGAAATTGTTCGTCTGGATGATCATTGCCGATTCCTGGGATCAATCTGAACAGTTGATGAGGTTTGTCACAGAACGCCACCCGGCAAGCTTTCTCGAGCGCACTCACAATTACTGGAAATTCTGGGTGGATCAGGATTGCTTCCATTCCAATCTGGGAGGAGTCCGCATTCCCAGCCTGTCCGGCGATCCAGACAAGGATATCTCCTACAGGCTGAGACAGTTCATCCCCGAAGAATTCCAGGACGCATACGCCCGAAGCCTTCTCATTCTCCGGACGCATGTTTCCAACAACGGGGCCAGCGCAGCCAGTATCGACTCCGACAGTCTCTACATCTCAAGAGACACATACAGTTATCTCTGGCCTCGAGATGGCGCGAACATCGCACTCGCTTTTTCACAGGCTGGCTATCATGGGCTCGCCAGAAGGTTCTACTATTTCTGCGGGGATATCATCAAGAAGGAAGGGTATTTCCTGCACAAATACAATCTGGATGGCTCCCTGGCTTCATCCTGGCATCCATGGATTCGAAACCATGCCTTCCAGTTACCCATCCAGGAAGATGAGACCGGTTATATTCTCTGGACGCTCAAGGAACATTTCCAGATCGACCGGGATTTCGATTTCATCACACCCCTGTACAAAAAAATCATCAAGCCTGCCGGGATCTTTCTCAGGGATTACCGGGACCTTTCCACCGGACTTCCCCTCTCTTCCTACGACCTTTGGGAGGAACGACATGGCACATTCCTGCACACAACTGCGCTCGTATGGGCCGGCCTCATGGGGGCAGCCTATTTTTCCGGATCGTTCGGAGAAACCCCCTTGTGTCATTCCTTTTTAAAAGCGGCGAATGAAATCAAGAGCGGTGTCATGACGTTCATGAGAAACCCTGAAAAAACAATCTTCTACCGATCGGTCCAGATCGAAGAAGGTCAGGTCACCGAGACAGATGACACGCCGGATATCAGCGCGATGACACTGATCGAAACCGGCTTTCTGGACCCGGACAATCCTGACGAGCGGCTCATGATCATCGCTTTGCTCGAGCGCATGGAGAAAGCACTGAAGGTTCCCGGTCCCATTGGCGGATATGCCCGATATGTCGGTGATCAATACTATCTATCCGATGAATCCCGGAAATTGTCAGTACCTGGAAACCCCTGGTTCATTTCGGCTTTCTGGATGGCCCAAGGGTATATCCGGCTTGGAACGGAAGAGTCTCTGGGAAAAGCCTTGACCCTTCTCCGATGGGGAATTTCTCAATCCTCCCCTTCCGGAGTCATGGCCGAACAACTCGACCCCACCAGCGGAAATTCCCTTTCAGTGGCTCCCCTGGCCTGGAGCCACGCAGCCCTGATCAATGCACTCCATGCTCTGGCCCATCACCGGATGGCTCTCTCCAGGATCCCCTGAACGAGTCCATCTCTTCAGGTTTGACCCTTCCTGTACACCTCAGCCTTTCTTGGGCTCTGTCTTCAATGGACAAGTCGAGAATCCCAGAAGAGCATAAAGCCCGCACCGCCCCACAAGCCCTGTAATCAGGGGAAGCACTCCGATCCACCCCCAATAGCTCTTGGGTCCCACAAAGACCAGCGAAATCAGGGCAAGACCAGCGACAATACGAATTCCCCTATCCAGTGTTCCTTCATTGACAGGCATACAACACCTCTTCCATATACCGATTGTTGTTATTCGATTGTCTTCCTTGCTTTACTCTATACCTCATCATTCGCCAGATCCTCAATCTTTGCGGAAATCTTTCCATGAAGAAGGGCAGATGTCCATCAGAACACACTGGCTGCAGAGTGGCTTCCGGGCCAGGCAGACATAACGTCCATGGAGAAGGAGTCGGGAAGAACCAGAAATCCAGGAGGATTCAGGCATCTGTCGTTTCAGGTCTTCCTCTATTTGCACAGGATCCTCTGAAGTCGTCAGCAACAGTCTCAGGCTCACCCGCATGACATGCGTATCGACCGGAACGGCCGGAATGCCAAATCCGTGAGCCAGCACCACACTCGCAGTCTTTCTTCCCACGCCCGGAAGAGTCAGGAGATCCTCCATCCGGGTCGGAACGACTCCGCCGAATCGCTCGCAAACCGCCAATGACAAGCGGATGATCTGTCCCGACTTGCGTCGAAAAAATCCGGTCGCCCGGATCAGTTCTTCCACCTCGGAAACCGTTGCCATGGACAGAGAACGGGCATCGGAAAACCGCTGGAAAAGCGCGGGGGTGACGGAATTGACTGTCCGGTCAGTCGACTGTGCCGAAAGAACGGTCGACACCAGAAGTTCGAATGCATTCGACGCGTCAAGCTCCATCCGGGGTTCCCCGATGGAACCCGTCAGTCTTTCAAGAATCATTGTCAAAGAAGGAGGATTTCGACCATCCCCCGACATCAGCGCTTCATCTTCCGGACAACAGCCTTTTTCGAAACGCCCAGGTTGTCGGAATCAGATCGGTTCCCCTCATCGAAAGCTCCTTCCTTTTTACCGGGGAAGAGACAGTCCAGAAGAGAGTCCATATGTTCAACCAGATTCACTTTCAAATCCTTCCGGACTTCGGCTGGAACATCATCCAGGTCCTTTTCATTGAGGGACGGGATATAGACTTCCCTGATCCCCGCTTCCCGGGCACCGATCAGTTTTTCCTTGATCCCGCCGACCGGCAGGACACGGCCGGAAAGGGCTATTTCCCCTGTCATCGCAACGGTCGAAGAAACAGACGTGTTTGTGGCCAGAGACGCAATTGCGGAAGTCATCGTGATCCCGGCCGATGGTCCATCCTTCGGAATGGCTCCACCCGGAACATGGATATGAATCTCACTCTTTGAAAAGAATTCCTTGGGGATACCCAGACGTTCCGAACGTGACTGCACGAAAGAAAACGCTGTCCGGGCCGATTCCTTCATGACATCTCCCAGCTGTCCGGTGAGAATGAATCCCTTTCCTCCAGAAATCGCAACCGATTCAATAAACAGGACATCGCCTCCGTTCGGCGTCCACGCAAGTCCCGTCACAACTCCCGGTGCAGCATCCGGAAGACGTTTCTGGGGTTCGATATATTCATTCCCCAGATATCGCTCCAGATCTTTCCCCATGATGACAATCTTGCGGGACCTTTTCTGTTCGAGCCGGGCCCTGACAACCTTCCGGAGCAGTGTGGCGATCTTTCGGTCAAGATTGCGGACACCGGCTTCCCTGGTGAACCCCCGAATGAGACGGACTACCGCATCGTCCGTCAGGTCGAACTCTTTCGGGGCAAGCCGAAGTTCCTTCATCATCTTGGGAATCAGGTAGTTCCTCGCAATGTGGCGTTTTTCTTCCCATGTGTACCCCGGAAGACGGATGAGTTCCATCCTGTCCAAAAGAGGACTGGGAATCGACTGGAACACATTGGCCGTCGTGATGAAAAACACCTTAGAGAGATCAAACGGCAGATCCAGGTAGTGATCCCTGAAATCCCTGTTTTGTGCTGTATCCAGAACTTCAAGAAGAGCTGATGCCGGATCCCCCCTGAAATCCCCTCCGACCTTATCGATCTCATCAAGCATGAGTACAGGATTTTTTGTTCCTGCCTTGCGCATTCCCTGAATAATCCTTCCGGGCATCGCCCCTACATAGGTCCGACGATGACCCCGGATTTCCGCTTCGTCCCTGACCCCTCCCAATGAAATCCGGACAAATTCCCTCCCCATGGCCCGGGCAATCGACTGCCCGAGCGTCGTTTTTCCAACCCCTGGAGGACCAATCAGACAAAGGACCGGTCCCCTGTATATACCATCATGAATCCGAGAAAGAACCGCCAGTTCGTCCAAAATCCTGTCCTTGATCTTTTCCAGACCATAGTGATCTTCGTCGAGAACAGTCCGAGCCCGGCCAAGGTCGAATGTTACCGGGGAGGTACTGTTCCAGGGAAGATCGAGGACGATGTCGAGATAGGTCCGGATGACACCCGACTCCTGAGACTGTGCGCTACCGAGACGCGCGAGGCGATCGAGCTCGCGAATCACTTCCCTGAGCACACCTTCAGGAAGACTGGCTTTCATCAAGCGATCACGGTACCTGACGATTTCTTCATCCCCTTCTGCGCCATCGCCCAACTCTTGATGAATCGCCTTGACCTGCTCCCGAAGAAAGAAGTCCCTCTGGCTCTTCTGAACTTCATCGTGAATCTTGGACTTGATCTTTCCGCCAAGTTCCAGAAGCTCAAGCTCCCTCTCAAGGTGAGAAGCGAGCGCCATCAGCTTTTCCTCTGCCGAGTCGGTTTCCAGGAACCTCTGCCGGTCTGCCAAAGGCATCTTGAGAAATGTAACAACAAGATAGGCCAAGTGGTGGGGGTTATCGACATTCAGTGCCATTGTCTCAAACTCGTCCGGAAGATAGGGAGCCATCGCAGAAAGCTTTTTCACCTGCACCAGAATCGTCCTCATCAAGGCTTCGACATTCACGTCCCGATCGGCGCCTTCCGGAGCGGATTCGATTTTTGCCCGGACCAGAGGATCTTCCTGGATCACTTCCTGAACACGGACCCTGCGGTATCCCTGAACCATAATCGCCAGACCTCCGGCCGGAATGCGGAGGAGCTTGTGGATCAGAACAATGGTCCCGGTCTTGTAAATCTGGTCGGAGAGAGATTCTTTACCCATCTCCGACGATTCAGTTTCCACTAGTTCCACAGGTCGTTTTGCCACGCAGACCAACATTTTCGGGTCCCGGTTCATGGCTTCGTCGATTGCGGCAAGAGATCTCGGGTCGTGAAACGCCAACGATGTCAGAATATGCGGAAAGACTACCGTTTCCGGAAGAATGACGACGGAGCACTCCTCTGGCGTCGGAAGGGATTCATCCGGCACTTGTACCTCCTTCTCCATCGCTGACCGAAACAATGATCACTGGCTTCGGAGGTCTCTTTCCGATGGTAATCCGAAGAAATCCCATGGGGAATTCCGCACGGATAGACTGGGTATCGAGTCCTTCCGGAAGGGAAATGATCCGTTCGAAATCGCCGTAATTGATTTCCATCTGAAGATAGTTCCTCTTTTTCTGTGAACCATGGGTCTTGGATTCGTCCTTTCGGTGTCCCCGGACAATCAGGCGGCCACCATCAATCCCGATGTTGATGTCGTCCTTGTGAATGCCCGCCAGTTCCATCTTGATGACCATGGAGTCTTCAGTTTCATAAATGTCCGTCATGGGCTGCCAATGGGCATCCCCCGGCGCGCGGAAGACGATTTCGGGGGAAATTCCCTTGGATACAGCTTCGACAAGCTGAAGAAACAAATGATCGATATCATGGGGTTTCACTCTTTCATTCCTCCCGTTTTTTCACTACTTCCTCATTTCCAGGCTTCCGGTGTCGCGCAAGGAGGTTTCTCTGGCGATCGAACAGTGTCTTCACTTCGGAAACCGTTGTTGCATCCATTGGTCCTTTGTCTGCCCGGACCTGGGACACCATCCTCGGAAACCTTAACGCATACCCTTCCCCGTCGCCTTCTCTCCCACACATATGCTGGGGAGAGCGGGTAATGTCATCCGCCCGTACGGACACGACATAGCGCGGCTCAACCCAATATTCCGGCTCAATCTCGCTCAGGACAGACCGGGGGCGATCCGGCACTTCCGATGCATGAAGCATCTCCCTGAGAACGATCCAGTTTTCTTCGGTCAATCCTGAACCGATCCTCGCGATCGAAACAAACGCATCACGTTCGGGATCATAAGCAGCCGCCAGAACGGCCCCGATTCCCAGTCTGGTCCGTTGACCTTTCCCCGCATAGTACCCGATAAGCACCAGATCAAGCGTGTCGGAAAGAGTTTCTTTATAGCTTCTTTTAAGCTTGATCCAGTTAAAATTCCTGGAACCGGCCGTGTACACCCCATCCTGCCGTTTTGCGATAATTCCCTCAAACCCTTCTTCCAGAACTTCATCAAAAAACTGGTCAATGATAGAAGGATGATCCGCCACAATCAGACGGGATGTTCCAAAAACACCAGCTGGAGCTGTTTCATGCTCATCCATGGCAAAGGCATGGACAGGAAACAACTCCTCGATCCGTTTTCTTCTTTTCTGAAAAGGCTTCTCAAGCCAACTTTCCCCATCCAGATACATCAAGTCGAATACGAGTGCCTTGAGAGGGATTTCCAATGATTTTTCAAGAACATTATGCTTCCTTTTCCGGGTGATCGTCACCTGAAAAGGATGAAAACCTCCTGTATCAGCATTGTATCCGAGGGCTTCACCCTCAAAAATAACGGACCTGTTCCCAAACAAAATCCTGGTCGCTTCGACGATCTCCGGAAACATCGATGTTGTTTCTTCAAGATTCCGGGAAAACACCTGGACCCGAGATCCATCGGAGTGAACCTGGCAACGGAATCCGTCATATTTACTTTCCACGGCACAGACACCGATCTTGTCGAAGATCTCTTCCCCGGAAGACAACCGTTCGCAAAGTGCCATCCGGATCGGAAAGCCGGGAATGGGAGACAATGAGTTCACTCCTTCCATTCCTTCCTGGCCCAGAGCGGTCGCTACCCGTCCGAGATCCGAACATAAATTATAGGCCCTTTCGATTGAGGTCTTCGACTGTTTTCCACCCTGCCATTGGGCCATCGCATCCACAATTGTGGCATCGCCGACACCAAGACGAAGCTTCCCGACGACAAACCGCGCGACAAATCTCCCCGACAGCGGGGAAAGACTCAGGAACAGTCCGGCCAGTGCCCGGACTTTTCCATCCTGGGAGCCCTCACCAGAATGTTCCGACAGCGCGCATAGCTCTTCAAAAACCGTTAAAAGAGGCAGGGATTTCCCGCTTCGCCCCTCCAGAACCTGTTCCACGAGAAATCCCGGATCTCCCAACGTTCCCAGAAGATCCTCCGGCCGGGATGAGAGAGGGATGGAAGCATCTGAAACGGCCCGTTCGACTGCCCTCAACACAAGCTTCGAGGACATCCCCATTTCGCCGCCACGAAAGGGAGGATTCAGTTGACCCTGGACCATATAGACAACAGGAGCCAACTCGGGAACGGAGAGACCTTTCAGAAGCTCACCCAGCATCCGGGCCATTTCTAGACGACTGGAAAGGCTTTCAAGGCGGGAAAAATATACGCAGACCTCATCAATTGATACCGACAACCCCTGTGTCCTCCAGAACTGACTAAAGACGTCCTCTTTGTACCTGTTTTCGATTCGTTATAGAATGGAGAAGCATTGGCATGTCCGAACAAGAACCATCATAGACCCAGGATAAACGGTTCCAGTCATGCCAACAAAAACAACCTGTAGACGAGGGAGAGACCCGTGAACGTTCAAAAACATCGAATTGTTGCCGGAATGACCGGAACGGCCGGACTCCTTCTATTGGCTGCCTGTTCATTTACCTTTGGCGGGGGAGGTCCAGCCACAAGTACTTCTGCTTCGTCCTCCGGGCAAAACAGGCAGATCACCAGTGAACAACCAACACCCCTTCCAATCGCATCACAACCTTCAGCAGCACTTGGTGGATCGCAAAGCCCTCTCGGCCTCGAACCCGTTGGAAGCGGGAACAACGACCAGAATTCCGCATCACAACTCATGTCGGAAGGAACCCTCGGATATGTACTGGACCATCTCTTCGGAGGCCCCAATCCGAACATTTCCAGACCCTTCCTTCCAGAGCCTGGGTACAGCCAGACTACAGCCGGAGGAATGCCAGGAGGACTTTGGCCTGGAAACTGGTGGATACAGGGGCAGGGAGGCGGATACAACCTGACCCACCTCCCCTGACGATCGATTTGTGCAGCCTAGTGGGATGGAGACTTGGGTTTTTCTGTGCTCTGCTTTCTAAGCATTACGGACCAGTCCCGCCGCGCCTTGTCCCACTGATCCTTCTTCAGGATCCCCTGCACTCGGGCCAAGGAACGAATGGCACTGTAGGTGACCTCACCCCTGAGGTCAGAGAGTCTCTGGATCTCCGGTTTCACTTTCTTGAGCGGAATTGGAAACATTCCCACATCTTTCGATAGTGAGCCTGCAACCCGGCCCATCTCCCGTCCCAGATCCTGGCTTTTCAGACGAAAATCCACCTGAATGTCCCTCAATTCACGGGCTTGCTCGGTGGTGAGACCCAGCTGTTTTTGCTGAGAAGAGATCCAGTTCAGAAATAAATCTGTTGAAATCACACTGTTCTGAACCGGATCCAGCTCTGACGCAAAAGCCTGGGAGGGCTTAAGGGAAGAGACCTCCAAACCGCCAGCCAAAACCATGAAGCCGATCAACACTGCGGTCAGGAACCCCTTGCCTGCCCGTTTCCACATCTTCTTCTCCATCATTCATCCCTTCTGTGCTGTAATCCTTGGAGACCTGGCCAGAAACCCAGGCAGACGAAGACCTGACTCTTTGTCTCAGGAGATCTTCCCGATATATTACACACGGTTAAGGCGAAAATCACGAACCTTTCACGCCGGCAAAAGCGGAACTCCTGGCACAACAACCGTGAAGACCGTCCCTTGATCGGCTTGACCGGCCTGAGCAACTTGACCAGCAGGCGATGAATACCGAACTGTGGGTCCACGCAGGCGAGCAGATGCACCTGATCCGGCAGGACTTCCATCCCCGGCACCTCGCTATTCCCTGATTCCGATATAGAGAAGTGTGGAAACAAAAAAAGCCCTCTTCCTGTTGGGTTTTCGGTGAGATACACTCTCACCTACGCGGTGAAAACCACAACGGAGAAGGAGGGCTGATGGATATGGTAAACGGGGGACAGGTCAGGATCAAGCTGGAGCGGACCGACGAAGCGCTGACGGGCCAGGGAGGATTTCTGGCCTTTGGGGAGTATCTGAAGGGGATGAAGGTGCGGGAGCGGGTCGAAGAGCACCTGCCGGAACCGGAAAGCAATCGGGGGTTTTCTCCGGGAGTCTTTGTACAGAGTCTGATCACTCTTCTGACCCTGGGGGGACAGACGCTGTCGGACCTGCGGGAGCTGGAACGGGAAAAAGGACTTCTGGCGCTGTTGGGACAGACTGTCATTCCCGACGAAGACACGGTGGGGCAGTGGCTTCGGAGGATGGGGGACCCGGAAAAGGAGCAGAAGGGACTTGTGGGACTGGGAAAGGTTCGGGACGAGGTCAACCGGGAGATTCTGTCCCGGGACCGGGTGAAAGACTATACCCTGGACCTCGATGCGAGCTTCGTCGAATCGGACAAGGAGTCGGCCCGGTATTCGTACCTGAATGAAAAAGGCTACATGCCGATGATGGGAGCGTTCTACGAGACGGAGGTCTTTGTCGACGACGAGTTCCGGGAGGGGAATGTCTCCCCGCAAGCGGGACATGTCGCCGTCTACCGACGAAGCCAGGCGCTGGCGAAAAGTGTGGGAAGACGGTGGCCCGAGTGCGGGCCGACAGCGCGTCCTACAACGCCGAACTGATCAATGCTCTGGAGGAGGACGGGGTTCAGTGGACCATCACGGCAGACAAGAACAGCGCCGTCATGGAGCTGATCAACCGGATCGACGAG
>DAIEST010000116.1 GCA_027346125.1 Leptospirillum sp.
CAGAACACCCTGGCGGCTCTGTCGGAAATGGGGAAGAAGATCCTGATCGTCGGGTGTGACCCGAAGGCGGATTCCACCCGTCTGATCCTTCACGCAAAAGCCCAGAACACCGTGCTTTCCCTGGCTGCCGAAGCCGGAACGGTCGAGGATCTCGAACTCGAGGATGTGCTGAAGACCGGCTATCGGGATATCCGGTGCGTGGAGTCCGGAGGTCCTGAGCCCGGTGTGGGCTGTGCGGGACGCGGTGTGATCACCTCGATCAATTTCCTTGAGGAAAACGGAGCCTATGAAGGCGTCGATTATGTGTCCTACGACGTGCTGGGAGACGTGGTCTGCGGCGGGTTCGCCATGCCGATCCGGGAAAACAAGGCCCAGGAGATCTACATCGTGACCTCCGGAGAGATGATGGCAATGTACGCCGCCAACAACATCGCAAAAGGAATCCTGAAATACGCCAACTCGGGGGGTGTCCGGCTCGGGGGCCTCGTCTGCAACGAACGGCAGACCGATCGCGAATACGAACTGATCGAAGCCCTGGCCAAGCGCCTCAACACCCAGCTGATTCATTTCGTGCCCCGGGACAACGTTGTCCAGCACGCAGAACTCCGCCGGATGACGGTCCTCGAATTCGCGCCCGAATCCAAGCAGGCCGGCGAATACCGTCAGCTTGCACAGAAGATCGATGCCAATGCGGGCAACGGAACGATTCCGACGCCGATCACCATGGACGATCTCGAAGATCTGCTGATGGAGTTCGGAATCATGAAAACGATCGATGAAAGCCTGGTCGGGAAGAAGGCGGAAGAAGTCGCCGTCGCCTGATCCGTTTCGCTTGGAAGAGAGGGACGGGGCCCGGAAAATCGGTCGGGCTCCCGTCCCAGGGTTAACTGCTGCGGGGAATGGAAAGGTCCGGGAGGCCGAAATGAGTTATTCGCTGGAAGACGCAAAAGAGATCATCAAGGAAGTTCTCGAGGTATACCCCGAGAAGACCCGCAAGAAACGGGAAAAGCACCTCGGTGTCTATGAAGAGGGAAAGCCGGACTGCGGGGTCAAGTCGAACGTCAAGAGCATCCCGGGCGTCATGACCATCCGCGGCTGTGCCTATGCCGGATCGAAAGGGGTGGTGTGGGGTCCGATCAAGGACATGATCCATATCAGCCACGGTCCCGTCGGATGCGGACAATACTCC
Source organism: Leptospirillum sp. (assembly GCA_027346125.1). Taxonomy (GTDB): domain Bacteria; phylum Nitrospirota; class Leptospirillia; order Leptospirillales; family Leptospirillaceae; genus JAJYGC01. Next base: position 1,190 of record DAIEST010000116.1, read on the forward strand.
TGGGCCGCGCGCCGGAACTATTACATCGGGACGACCGGTGTGGACAGCTTTGTCACCATGCAGTTCACGTCGGACTTCCAGGAGAAGGACATCGTGTTCGGAGGGGACAAGAAACTTGAAAAGATCATCGACGAGATCCAGGTCCTGTTCCCCCTGAACAAGGGGATTTCCATCCAGTCCGAATGTCCGATCGGGCTGATCGGGGACGACATCGAGGCGGTCTCCAAGAAGAAGTCGAAGGAGTACGACGGCAAGGTGATCGTACCGGTCCGGTGCGAAGGATTCCGGGGAGTGAGCCAGTCGCTGGGGCATCATATCGCCAACGATACCATCCGGGACTGGGTTTTCCCGAAGGCGGACGAAAAATCCTTCGATACGACGGCTTACGATGTGGCCATCATCGGGGACTACAACATCGGAGGAGATGCCTGGTCCTCCAGGATCCTTCTGGAAGAGATGGGCCTCCGGGTCGTGGCCCAGTGGTCCGGGGACGGGTCGATCGAAGAGCTCATGAACACGACCAAGGTCAAGCTCAATGTGCTGCACTGCTACCGTTCGATGAACTATATCGCCCGCCACATGGAGGAGAAATACGGGATCCCCTGGGTGGAGTACAACTTCTTCGGTCCGACGAAGATCAAGGAGTCTCTCCGGACGATCGCAAGCCACTTCGATGAAAAGATCCGGGAGAACACGGAAAAGGTGATCGCAAAGTACCAGGCGATGGTGGACAAGACGGTCGAGCGGTTCCGTCCCCGTCTGGAAGGCAAGACGGTCATGCTCTTCGTCGGAGGGCTCCGCCCGCGGCACGTGATCGGCGCCTACGAAGATCTCGGCATGAATGTGGTCGGGACGGGCTACGAATTCGGTCACAACGACGACTACCAGAGAACGACCCACTATGTGAAGGACGGGACGATCATCTACGACGACGTGACCGGCTACGAATTCGAGAAGTTCGTCGAAGCGGTCAAGCCCGATCTCGTCGGAAGCGGCATCAAGGAGAAGTACGTCTTCCAGAAGATGGGCGTGCCGTTCCGGCAGATGCACTCCTGGGACTATTCCGGTCCCTACCACGGATACGACGGTTTCGCGATCTTCGCCAGGGATATGGACATGGCGATCAACAACCCCATTTGGTCACTGACCAAATCGCCCTTTTGAGGAGTATGAGATGAGCCAGAATCCGGAGAAGGTTCTCGACCATTTTAATCTGTTCCGGGAGCCGGAATATGTCGAGATGTTCGAAAGCAAGAAGAAGAATTTCGAGAACCATGTCGGCGATGCGGAAGTCTCCCGCATCATCGAGTGGACGAAAACCCGGGAGTACCAGGAGCTGAACTTCAAGCGCGATGCGCTGACCGTCAATCCCGCCAAGGCCTGCCAGCCCCTGGGGGCGGTATTCGTCGCCCTCGGGTTCGAGAACACGCTTCCGTTCGTGCACGGCTCCCAGGGATGCGTGGCGTATTACCGGAGCCATCTCTCCCGTCATTTCAAGGAACCGACCTCCTGTGTCTCTTCGTCCATGACGGAGGATGCCGCGGTTTTCGGAGGTCTGAACAACATGATCGACGGGCTGGCCAACGCCTATGCGATGTACAAGCCGAAGATGATCGCGGTGTCGACGACCTGCATGGCCGAAGTGATCGGGGACGACCTGAACGCATTCATCAAGAATGCCAAGGAAAAGGGTTCCGTTCCGATGGATTACGATGTGCCCTTTGCGCACACTCCGGCATTCGTCGGTTCCCATATCACCGGGTTCGACAACGCGCTGAAGGGGATCCTCACCCACTTCTGGGAGGGGAAGGAACGAAATCCCAATGAAACCATCAATTTCATCCCGGGATTCGACGGCTATTCCGTCGGAAATATCCGGGAGCTGAAACGCGTCCTCTCCATCATGGGGATTCCCGCGATCGTTTTGGGCGACACGAGCGATGTGTTCGATACGCCCACCGACGGGGAGTTCCGGATGTATTCCGGCGGGACGACCCTTGAGGAAGCCGCCCGGGCCCTGGATTCGAAAGCCACGATCTCTCTCCAGGAATACTGCACCCCCAAGACGATGGAGTATGTCGCCGGGAAGGGTCAGGAAACCGCTTCCTTCAACTTTCCCATCGGCGTGAAGGCGACCGACGAATGGCTGATGGCGCTTTCGCGCATCAGCGGAAAGCCGATCCCTGCCGAGTTGAAGCTGGAACGGGGACGTCTGGTGGATGCGATCGCGGACTCTTCCTCCCACCTCCACGGGAAACGCTTCGCCCTTTACGGGGATCCGGACCTGTGTCTGGGGCTGTCCGGATTCCTGCTCGAACTGGGGGCGGAACCGATCCACATCCTGTCCACCAACGGCGGAAACGAGTGGGCCGAAAAAGTCCAGGCGATGCTGGACGCTTCCCCGTTCGGAAAAGGATGCCATGTGTATCCGGGCAAGGATCTCTGGCACATGAGAAGCCTTCTCTTCACCGAACCGGTGGATTACCTGATCGGGAACACGTACGGGAAGTATCTGGAACGGGACACCAAGACCCCGCTGATCCGGATCGGTTTCCCTGTTTTTGACCGCCACCACCACCACCGCTATCCCACGATGGGGTATCCGGGCGGAATGAATGTTCTGGTGAAGATTCTCGACAGGATTTTCGACGACATCGACCAGAACACGATCGTTCCCAGCAAGACGGACTACAGCTACGACATCATCCGCTGAGCCACCGATCCCACGCGATCCATCGTCCTGTCGCCAGGCGATGCCGGCGGAAAACCGATGGCCGGGAGGGACTCCTCCCGGCCGCTGGAGGCAGAGATGCTGACTCAGAAGGTTCAGGAGGTGTTCAACGAACCTGCCTGCGACCACAACAAGAAAAAATCCGAATCGGATCGGAAAAAGGGATGCACGAAAGTCGCCCAGCCGGGCGCGGCCGCCGGAGGATGCGCGTTCGACGGGGCCAAGATCGCTCTCCAGCCGATCGTCGATGCGGCCCATCTGGTCCACGGACCGATCGCCTGCGAGGGGAACTCCTGGGACAACCGGAGCGCGGCGTCTTCGGGACCGGACCTCTACCGGAACGGGTTTACCACGGACATGAGCGAACTCGATGTGATCTATGGAGGGGAGAAACGCCTTTTCCGGGCGATCCGGGAGATTGTCGAGCGTCATCGTCCTCCTGCGGTATTCGTTTATCAGACCTGCGTTCCGGCCCTGATCGGGGACGATATCGAATCGGTGTCGAAGATTGCGTCGGAGACGTTCGGAATTCCGGTGATTCCGGTGAACGCCCCCGGGTTCGTGGGAGGGAAGAACCTCGGCAACAAGCTGGCCGGAGAGGCTCTTCTGGAGCATGTGATCGGAACGGTCGAGCCCGAAGTCTCCACGCCGACCGACCTGAATGTCATCGGGGAATACAACCTCTCCGGAGAACTCTGGCAGGTCAAGCCCCTTCTGGATCGGATCGGTATCCGGATCTCGGCCTGTCTGACCGGGGATGCCCGCTACCGGGAGGTGGCCTCCAGCCACCGGGCCCGGGCGGCCATGCTGGTCTGCTCCAAGGCGATGGTCAATATCGCCCGGAAGATGGAGGAACGGTACGGGATCCCGTTTTTCGAGGGATCCTTCTACGGCATTTCCGATATGAGCGAATCTCTCCGGAACATGGCCCGGCTTCTCGTTTCCCGCGGAGCCCCGGCCGATCTCGCCAGCCGGACCGAACAGGTGATCCGGGAAGAAGAGGAAATCGCCTGGGAGGCCATCAGGGGTTTCCGGAAGGATCTGGAAGGACGGAAGGTCCTCCTCATAACCGGAGGAGTCAAGTCCTGGTCGGTCGTAAGCGCGCTTCAGGAAGCGGGTCTCGTGGTCGTCGGCACCAGCGTCAAGAAAAGTACCAGCGAAGACAAGGACCGGATCAAGGAGCTGATGGGAGACGACGCGCACATGATCGACTCCATGAGTCCGATGGAGATGTACGCCATGCTGAAGGAAGCCCGCGCGGACATTCTCCTGGCGGGGGGGCGTTCCCAGTTTGTGGCGCTCAAGGCCAAGGTGCCGTTTGTGGACGTCAATCAGGAGCGCCGGTTCGCCTTCGCCGGCTATCGGGGAATGGTCACCTTCGTGCATGAAATCCATCGCGCGCTGACCAATCCGGTCTGGGAGGCTCTCAAGAAACCGGCTCCGTGGGATCCGGACTGCCGGACGACGCCGATTTTCTGACCGGACCACCCGAAACACATTGAACGACGATATCGGACGGGAGTCATGTCATGGGAACGAAATCCGCGGAACGAAGCTTTCTGTCCAACCCGCTCAAGATGAGCCAGCCCCTGGGGGGTGCACTGGCTTTCCTGGGGCTGGGGGGCGCCCTTCCGGTTTTTCACGGTTCCCAGGGCTGTACGTCGTTCGGTCTCGTCCTTCTCGGGCGCCATTTCAAGGAATCGATTCCTCTCCAGACCACCGCGATGAGCGAAATCACCTCGACGCTCGGTGGCGGGGAGAACATTTCGGCGGCTCTCCTGAAAATTTTCGAAAAAGGTTCTCCTTCGATCGTGGGGCTTCTTTCGACCGGACTCACGGAAACGAAGGGAGAGGACATCGTCGGCGAGGTCCGGCAGTTTCTGAAACTCCGGAAAGAGACCGTGAAGACACCCGTCGTGGCGGTCAGTACTCCGGACTTCAAGGGGGGACTGGAAGAAGGGTATCAGGCGGCGGTCTGCCGGATCGTGGAGGAACTGGTTCCCGGGACGGCACCGAAGAAACCGTTCCAGTTGAACATTCTGGCCGGGTCCCATCTCACGGTTTCGGATCTCGACTACCTGAAAGAGGTGACCGGACGCTTCGGCTTCGAGGCGGTGGTTCTTCCGGATCTCTCCCGTTCCCTGGACGGGTTCATTCCCGACCGGTTCGCCCCCATGTCGATGGGAGGGACGACGCTGGAGGAGATCCGTTCGATGGGAGGGGCTCGGGCCACCCTGGTGATCGGAAAGAGTCTTCTTCCTGCAGGGGATCTTCTCTTCCGGAAGACCGGAGTCCCGTCGGTGGCGATCTCCCGGCTGATGGGACTGGAAGCGTTCGACCGGTTCCTCCTGACCCTGTCCCACCTTTCCGGACGGGCCATCCCGGAGTCTTTTCATCGCGAGCGGGGGCGTCTGGAGGACGCCATGCTCGACAGCCACTTCTTTCTGGGAGGAAAGAAAGCCGTCCTGGCGCTGGAACCGGACCTCCTGAACGACTTCGCCGCTTTCATGAAAGGGATGGGGGTTTCGATCCCGCTGGCGGTGTCTCCCACGGAGGCCCCGATCCTGTCGGAGGTTCCGGCGGACCTGGTCAGGGTCGGGGACCTCGGGGACGTGGAAGAGGGCGCCGGTTCCCATCGGGCCGATTTCCTGGCGACGCATTCCCACGGGAGGCAGGCTTCGCAGCGGCTCGGGATCCCCCTGTTCCGGATGGGATTTCCGGTCTTCGACCGGCTGGGCGCCACCCATCGGCTCCTGATCGGGTACCGGGGAGCGAAGGAAACATTGTTCCGGATTTCCAATCTCTTTCTGGCCCGGGAGGAATCTCCCGACCCCGAGACATGGTATCCGGGCTCTTCGGGAGAACCGGTCGTATTCGACGACCGGGAGCCGGTTCCGATCCGGCCGGTCGTGTCCGCCCAACTCCCGCCACCGGAAAACGCTTGAAGAAGGAGAGTTCATGAAGATCGCCTTTGCCACACAGGATCTGCAGACGGTGGACGCCCATTTCGGATGGGCCAAGAATATCGCCATCTACGAATTTTCGCCGGAAGCCTATCGCCTGGACCGGATCGTGTCGTTCGAGGCGAATCTGGCCGAGGACGGGAATGAAGACAAGCTCGTCCCCAAGATCGAGGCTCTCGACGGATGCGCCCTCCTGTATGTGGCGGCGATCGGCGGCAGCGGCGCGGCGCGGGTGATCGCGAAGAAGATCCATCCGGTGAAGGTCGAGAAGCCGGAAGTGATCACGGACCTTCTGGACCGCCTTCTGGTGCTGGTGAACAAGAATCCGCCCCCATGGCTCAGGAAGGCGCTGCGAGACGCCGGAGAGCGGAAAATCGGTCTGGCCGACCTTGAGTCCTGACAATCATTCTTCAACGACACGTTCAAGAAAGGAACAGCGATGACTGAACAGACTGCCGGAACTCCCGGGAACCAGGAGCAGACACTGGACGAGTTTCCGTTCGTCAAGAGTCTGGTGCTCCAGATCCGGGCTCACGACACCTTCGGGGCCTGGGAACGGAAAAGCGATCGGGAGGTCATCGATCCGTTCATTCTGGACGCCGAACGACGCCGGAGCATCCCGATCATCGGTGACCCGGATCCGGAAGTTCTCTGGAGACTGGAACTCTATTACAACACCCTGGCGGCGGCGATCGAGGTCAGGACGGGCGTCATCGTGACTCCCATGATGAAAATTCACCACGAAGGGTTCGGGCGGGTCGTACTCATCGCCGGCCGGCTCATTGTGGTGAACAAGAACTTGAGAGATGTGCACCGGTTCGGGTTCGGGTCTCTCGAGAAGCTTTCGTCCGAGGGCGAGAAGGTCATTGCTTCCGCGGTCGAAATGCTGGAACGGTTCAAAGAGGTTGCGAATTGGGGGTGAACATACAGACGGGGTCTTGAGGGCCCGGGGGGCGTGCGATGTCGGAAAAGGACCAGCAATTCTTGAAGGTGTTGACGATGGCTCCGGAAGGGGCGGGAGAAGAGAAGTCGGGGTGCGAGGAGTCCAGTTGCGGGAGTTCCCAGGGGCCGGCGGATATGGATCCGGCCGTCTGGGAGAAGGTGAAGAACCATCCCTGCTACAGCGTGGAAGCGCATAACTTCTATGCCCGGATGCACGTGGCGGTCGCGCCGGCCTGCAATATCCAGTGCCACTATTGCAACCGGAAGTACGACTGTTCGAACGAATCCCGGCCGGGCGTGGTGAGCGAACGGCTCACTCCGGAGATGGCGGCCAAGAAAGTCCTGGCGGTGGCGTCCGAGATCCCGCAGATGACGGTGTTGGGGATCGCGGGCCCGGGAGATTCCCTGGCCAACCCGGACAAGACGTTCAAAACCTTCGAACTGATCCAGAAGTCGGCTCCGGATATCAAGCTGTGCCTGTCGACCAACGGACTGGCGCTTCCCGACTGGGTCGACCGGATCCAGGACTACAACGTCGATCATGTGACGGTCACGATCAATATGGTCGATCCGGAAGTGGGCGAGAAGATCTATCCCTGGATTTTCTACAACAAGAAGCGATGGAAGGGTCAGGACGCGGCGAAAATCCTGTCCGAAAGACAGCTTCTGGGACTCGAAATGCTCAAGGCGAAAGGGATCCTGGTCAAGGTGAACTCGGTCATGATCCCGGGGGTCAACGACGACCATCTGGTCGCGGTGAACCGGGAGGTCAAGAAGAGGGGGGCCTTCCTGCACAACATCATGCCGCTGATCTCCGAGCCGGAACATGGCACCTACTATGGTCTGAACGGCCAGCGCGGCCCGACGCCCCAGGAACTGAAAGCCCTGCAGGACAAGTGCGAAGAAGGCGAGATGAACATGATGCGCCATTGTCGCCAGTGCCGGGCGGACGCGGTGGGTCTTCTGGGCGAGGATCGGAGCGAAGAGTTCACCACCGAGCGGATCGAGTCGATCGACATCAAGGATGTGGCGTACAACCTGGAAGCGCGCCAGAACTACCAGAAAGAGGTCGAAGCCAGGCGCGAGATGGATCGCCGGATGAACGAGATCGTAAAGGGAGAGCTGTCCCGCCTCGGGAACCGTGAGCTTCCCGCCGACGCGGCGACGCTTCTGGTGGGGGTGGCGACCCAGGGGGGCGGCGAGATCAACCAGCATTTCGGACATGCCCGGGAATTCCAGGTCTATGAACTCACCCGGTCCGGATCCAAATTCGTCGGCCATCGCCGGGTGGATCTCTACTGCGAGGGCGGGTATGGGGAAGAGGATTCCCTGGAGCGGACCGTCGAAGCCCTGGCGGATTGCGTGGCGGTTTTTGTCGCCAAGGTCGGAGGCTGTCCCAAGAAGACGCTTCAGGATGCGGGCATCGAACCGGTGGACCGGTTCGCATTCCAGCCGATCGAGCATTCCCTGCTCTCCTACTACAAGGAGTATGTCGAAGGAGTCCGGATGGGAACGGTCGAGCCGAAGAGAGCGAAAGGGGTCGGCCGGATCCGTTCGGGTGCCCTGACGTCGGCTTCGGCGGGCGGCGGGTGTTCGGTGGAGAAGGACTGACGCCATGGCCTATACGATCGCGACAGACAACTGCACGGGGTGTTCGGCCTGTGAGCCGGAATGTCCGAACGCCGCCATCAGCGAAACGCCGGACGGGCTGTTCCAGATCGATCCGGACCTGTGTACGGAGTGCCTGGGCTTCTTCGATGAAGCCCAGTGTGCGGCGGTATGCCCCATCGAAGAAACCTGCATCAAGGATCCCGAGTGGGTGGAGACCGGGCAGGAACTTCTGGACAAGAAACGAAGAATTCACGGGGAATAACCCGATCAACCCGAATAAGGAGGGGGAATGGACATCAAGGTGACAGACCGGGCCGCGGCTTTTCTCAGACGCATGATCCTGTTCAACGGGGGAAGCCCCGGAAAGACCGGGCTCCGGCTTTTTGTCAAGGAAGGGGGCTGTTCGGGCCTTTCCTACGATTTCGCTTTGTCGGACACCCCCCTCGAAGGAGACGAAGTCGTCCGGGGGAAAGAATTCCTCCTGTTCGTTCCGGAGTCGAGCATGGTCTACCTGAAGGGGATCGAGATCGATTCCGTCGACAATCTGATGCAGACGGGACTCGTGTTCAACAATCCGAATGCGTCGGGCCAGTGCGGCTGCGGAACATCGTTCAACGTCCCCGGAGGTCCCGGGGGGACTCCGGGCGGATGCAGCAAGCCAGGCGGACCCGGCGGCGAAGGATCCCATGGTCATTGAACGGCCCGGGACCGATTTCCTGGACCGGCTCTACTACGGGGGAACGCTTCCCGTCGAGGCCGAGAGACTGCTCCATGAGGCGGCCTTGTCCTATTCCGACACGGACCGGGCCCAGCGATATCTCATGGAGGCATTTGTCCGGTTTCCCGGCCATGTTCCGGTCTATATCGCCTGTTACAAGTTCTATTTCTACAAGGGGAATCTCCCGGAAGCGCTCCGGTATGCCGGGCTGTGCCGGGACTATATGGCCAGAAAGCTCGGTTTTCCGGAGGACTTCGGGGCCGTCACGCCGGCCCACGCGGATTTCGAGGATTACAAGAGCGATCCCCGCTTCTATCTGTTCACGCTGAAAGCGATCGGATACATCTCGATCCGGCTGGGACAGTTCGGGGAAGGCGCCCGTTATGTCCGGAAGGTCCGCGAACTCGACCCGCTGGACCGGATGGGAGGGTCCATTCTCGAAGGGCTTCTGGAAAAGGCCATCAGGGGAGAGAGCGATGACGATTGAGAGTGAAGAGAGCGCGGTCTGCCGATCCTGTTCGCTCGCAAAACGTAAAGAGTTGCTGGGGTGCCGTCCGGGATGGTCCTGCGTGAAAGGGCTGTATGCCCGCCACATCGACCGGTTTTTTTCTCTCCATCCGGAGTTGGCTCCCCTGTTTCGGGAAGATCCCTATTTCGAGGTGCGGGCGATCGTGGCCCGGCATCTTCCGGAGTTTCTTCTGGCCGACATGCTGAACGATCCCGACGAGACGGTCCGGATCCATGTCGCACTCCATGTGGATCCCAGTCGTCTTCCGGCCCTGATGGGAGATCCGGATCGGGAAGTGAGGATCCGGGTGGCCCTCCGGATTCCGGAGGAATTCCTCTGGAAGATGGCGGAAGACCCCGATTATGGGGTTCGAAAGGAAGTGGCGGCGCGCATTCCCGTCAACCGCCTCGCCCTGTTCATGGAGGATCCGGATCCGGGAGTCCGGCGCCAGGTGGCAGTCCGGATCGGACGCCCATGGCTTTTGTGTCTGGCAGGGGATCCGGATGGCGATGTCCGCCTTGCCGTCTTGCCCCGCCTGACTCCGGCGGAGTTGATGAAGCGTGTCCGCGACCCCGATCTCAGGGTGCGGGCGTGGATTGCCGTCAATGGTCCGCTGGAAGGGGCCCGGACTCTTTTGTCAGATCCGGACCCGGTCGTCGGTGAAGCGGCACGGGAGCGGTTGTACGGTTCTGGTCATCTGAGGGCTGTCTGATGAGGTGGAGGTGGAAATGTCAGGAGAAGGAAAAGAGTCGGTCGGACGATTCCCGCTGGTGGATTTCCCTGCCGGACAGGCCAGGGTCGTCAAGGTCGGAAAACGTTCGGTTCTGGTGGTCCTGGAAGGGGAAACCGTAACGGCGGTTTCGAACCGGTGCCCTCACCAGGAGACGCCGTTCGGTGTTTCGGCCCACGAAAGGGGATTCGATGACCGGGGTCGTCTGGTCTGCCCTCTCCACAACTGGGTCTTCGATCTGGAAAGCGGAATGGCGGCGGGACATCCCGGGGTTTGTCTGAGACGTTATCGTGCCGCGGTTTCCGGAAACGAACTGGAAATCGATATCTCCGGATGATCGTGCGGTCCGGCAGGAGGGAAGCGAAATGGCAAGCGACGGGATCGTCTACCTGGATCACAATGCGACGACCCCTTTGTCGCCCCGGGCCCTCGCGGCGATGATGCCCTTCCTCTCCGGAGGGTTTGCCAATCCGTCGAGCCCGTCTCCGGAAGGAGAGGATTCGCGCCGGGCGGTTTCCGAATCCCGTGAGAAGATGGCCGCCTTCCTGGGATGCCGTCCGCCCGAGATCGTGTTCACGGGGGGAGGAACGGAAGGCAATGTCACGGCCATTCTCTCGGCGCTGGCCCTTTCGGGTGACCGTCGGGAGATTCTTTCCACGCCGGTGGAGCACCCTTCCGTCATGCAGTTGCTGGACCGTCTGGGCCGGCAAGGGTACCGGGTCCGGTTTTTCCCGGTGGACGGGGACGGATGCGTGGACAGTCGGGATCTGTCCGGGATGGCAGGTTCCGATACCGCCCTGATTGTCATGATGTGGGCGAACAACGAGACCGGAGTGCTGTTCCCCGTGGAGGAAGCGGCGGCGGTCGGACGCTCCGTCGGAGCCCGTGTCCATTCCGACGCGGTGGCGGCGGCCGGAAAGGTTCCCATCGATCTTGCGACGGTCGGGGTCGATACCCTCTCCCTCTCTGGACACAAGATCTACGGCCCCAAGGGAACGGGAGCCCTGTTCGTCCGGAAGGGGACTCCGTTCGAGCCGCTGTTCCCGGGCTCGCAGGAGCGCAAAAGACGTTCGGGTACGGAGAATGTTCCCGGCATTGCAGGGATGGGGGAGGCGGCGGAGGAGTCCCGGTCGTTCCTGTCCTCGGGATCGGTCCGGGAGACCGGAACGCTTCGGGATCGGCTCGAGCGATCCGTTCTGGAACTCTTTCCCGGCGCATTCCTGAACGGAAAGAATTCGGACGGTTCACGTGTCCCCCATGTGACGAACATCGGATTTTCGGGGATGTCCGGGGAGAAGCTCCTTCACCGGCTGGTTTCGGCGGGGATCCGGGCATCGACCGGTTCGGCCTGTTCGACCGGTTCCATGGAACCCTCCCATGTTCTCCTGTCCATGGGGCTTTCGCGGGAGGAAGCCCTTTCCTCTCTCAGGTTTTCCCTGGGGAGGCAGACAACACCCGGACAGATCGCCCGGACGATCGATGCGCTTGTCCGGGCCGGCAGGGATCTGGGACTGGTGGCGGAAGGGGCGGCTCCAGGGAAGGGAGGTGCACGGTGAATATCCCTGGCTGTGAGCCGGATCGGACTGCCCCGGTCGTTCCGATCGTCATGGATCGGCCCCGCTGGGGGGAAGAGGACCGGACGTTTTTTTCCGAACGGATGGATCTGTTCGCATCGGGGAGATCCCCCTCTCCGGTCGACGAACTCGAATCCCGCATCGGCGCCCTGTTCGGGAGAACGCGCGTTTTGTCCGCTTCGAGCGCGACGATCGCGCTTCTGATCGCATTGAAAGGGCTCGGGATCGGTCCGGGGGACGAGGTGATCGTCTCTCCTTTTTCCTGGTACCAGGTTGCCAGGGCGATCGCGCTGGCGGGCGCACGGACCGTGTTCGCCGACATCGATTTCTGGAGTTTCACGCTGGATCCCGAAAAGGCCGGTCGACTCGTCAATGCCCGGACGCGGGCCATCGTGGCGGGAAACGCCCTGGGCCATCCGGCCGACTGGAACCGTCTTGGCGAACTGGCTCGCCGGCACGGTCTGATCCTGATCGAGGATGCCACCGAATCTTTCCTGTGCGAATACGGCGGGAAGACCACCGGGACACTGGGAGATCTCTCGTTGTTCCAGTTCGGCTCCCCCCATCCCAACCGGGGAGAGTCGGCCGGATTCCTGCTTTCCGACCGGGAAGACTGGTACCAGAACTTCCGCTATCTCAGGAACCGGACGCTTTCCGAGCGATTCTCCGGCGTGGCGACGCTCCATCCGTCGATGGAGGCACAGATCTCTCCGGCAACGGCGATCCTCTGCCTGATGTCGCTGGGAGTCCTGCCCCACGAACTGAAACGAAGGGCCTTCATCCTTCGGGAATATCAGACGCGGATGCGCTCGTTCGAAGGGGTCAAGGATCTGTACCGCTCTCCCGAGGTCGGGATGCTGAACAGTTTCCTGTATATGGTTCATCTGGGGACCAGGTTCTCCCGGTCGAGCCGGGACGCCATCCTGAATGATCTTCGTCAGGAGGGGATCGAGGGCGTTCCCTACTGCCAGCCCCTCTATCTTGAACGGTTCTATATCGAGGCGGGGTACAGGAAAGGTCTGGCCCCGATCGCGGAAAAGCTGGCCGACCGGGCGATCGCGCTTCCGTTCCATCCGGCCCTCACGGCCGAAGAGATCGATCGGATCGTGAGCGTATTGAAGGATGCTTCCCTCAATGTCGGGGCGGGAGCGTCGATCTACTAGTCGTAAGGATGGTTCTGCTGCTGACAGTTTCCCCGAAGAAACGGGGAATCGCGATAAGGAGTGTCTCAGATGGAAAAGGTGCCGGGGTCGGGAAACAAAGCGATCATCCATGTCCAGTTCCGCCCGGACGGTACGGTGATCGGGATCGGAGAGAATCCGGAAGGGATCTTTCCGCAGGACTGGTTCAACTTCCTCTCCCGCAACACGGTCAACAGCTACACCGCGTCCACCGGAGGGAGGGGGTATTTTGTCCTCGACCCGGTCTTCCTTGAGTCGCTCAGGGAACAGGCAGAGGTCTTGAGAAAGGGGGAACCGGATGAGATCCAGTGATGTCGTCGAACTCGAGGATGGACCGATGTTCGAGTTCGGGCAGAAAGTGCGGCTCAAAAAAACGATTCGCAACGATGGAACCTTTCCCTTGAAAGATGTGGGAGATATTTTGGCCACGAAGGGGGAAATCGGCTATATCGCCCATATCGGGACCTTTCTTCAGCAGTTCTATATCTATGGCGTCTATGTGGCGGACCGGGGGATTACGATCGGGTGCAAATCCCGGGAGATCGAGCTTCTCGATGAAGAGTCCCGGCTGGCAAGCGAGGAGGGTCTGTAATGGAAGAGAGCGAAACGGCGGAAGAGGCCGAGCGGATGTCGGGGATGGTCCCGATGGAGGATCCCGTCTTCCGCTGGGGAGAACGGGTCGTGGCGGCCGTGGATCTCAGAAACGACGGATCGTTCTCCGGGGTGGGGGCGGACGAGGTGGTCGAACCCCGGGGAGCGGAAGGGGAAGTGGTCCGGATCGGGTTCGCTCCGGAGAGTCGCCAGATCGTCTACCTGGTCGAGTTCGGGGACGGCAGGGTGGTCGGTTGTTTCGAGGAGGAACTGTCGGGACGGGGTTCGGACGGGAGTCCGGCGGGACCTGTTTAAGGAAGAGATCTTCTAGATTCCGGAGGAATGTCATGGACCCATTCGAGGATGAAGAGGAAGGGATGGAGGATGAAGAGGACAACTCGGTCTCCATCGACAGTTTTTACCGGGCGATCGCCGTGGCGATGGAACCGTTCCGTCTGGAAATGATTCTGGACGGTGGAGACATCCGGCTCGCCGGCGTTTCGACCGATGGCAGGGTATTCGTTCGAATCAAGGGGAGGGCGGCCTCCCTCTGCCAGCAGAAGAGGGAGGTCCTCCAGAAACTGGAGGGGGTCCTTCAGAAAACGGTACCTCAGGTCAGGCAGGTGATCTCGATCTGTCCGTCGACGCCTCTCGAGGAAGCCCAGTAACGCGGATGAAAGGACTGATCCATGAAAATCATGCTTCGCAAGAGCCCGGAAGGCGCATTCAGCGTGTACGTTCCCAAGAAAGACCTGGAAGAGATGGTGGTGACCAGTGAAAAGGTCGGTCTCTGGGGAGGAACGGTGACGCTTTCCAACGGGCTGGTCCTCGCTTTGCCGGAGATGCCGGAAGAGGTCCGGTTTCCCGTGACGGTGGAGGCGCGGAAAGTCGGAGGCAGCCTGTGATGGATGAAGGGACTCTCGAAACGATCCGGACCCGGCTTGAAGCACCGGGCGGTCCGGTCGGGGAAGAACTGATGAAGCTCAGGGCCGAGTTTCCCGGACTTCGGTTCGTGGTGGCGGAAGCCGCCGATGTGATCGAAGCTCCTTTGGTCTCCGGGGAGGGGTTCGACCTTCATCTGATCGATGTCAGGGACCATTGTGTGAAGATGACCCACCGGATGGAATCCGCCGGTGGCGTTCTCGTAGCGTTCAGGAAGATACCGTCGAAGGGGTGAATGATGGGGATGGAATCGGAATTTGTAGAACTTTCGGAACTGTGGTCCGCCGGGCAGGTGATCCCTTATGTCGGGCCGGGGATCTGGGCCGGCCGGGAAGCGCCTTTTCCCGTGTCGCCGGAACAGCTGGCTCTCCATCTCGCAACGAAGGTCACCGTTCCGGGAAAGCTGAAAGGCAGACTCTGGGAGTCGGCCCAATACATTGAAAGCTTCAAGCACCGGAAAACGCTGGTTCACCTCATGAAGGAGAGCTTTTCCGGGAAAGCGCCCCTTCTTCCCCTGCACGACGCCCTCCTGAAAGGGGTTCACGCTCCTCTGGTGGTGGACGTCTGGTATGACTCCACCCTTTCGGAAGCCATCGGAGAGGACCGGATCCAGATGACGGCCACGAGCCGCTCCGAACATCCGGGGCAGTGGTACCGGATCGACCGGAAGACCCGGGAAGGGTGGGTCTCCTGGAATGAAGAGGTTCCGGACCGGATGCCCGTTCTTTACAAACCGTTCGGGTCCCATGTTCCGGGGGGGGACTACATTGTCTCCGATGCCGATTTTGTCGAAATACTGACCGAGATCGACATTCAGACACCTATCCCGCCGGAGGTTCAGGAAGCTCGGACAGGACGGAACTTCCTGTTTCTCGGATGCCGTTTCGACAATCAGACCTCTCGCATCTTTGCGCGCCAGATCATGAAGCGGTCCGCCGACCGGCACTGGATGGTCGCGGATCATGAACTGACCCCCAAGGAGCGACGCTTTGTGGACGAACAGAAGATCCGGATCCTTCCGGTGGCGAACGGGGAGGATCTGATCCCGGCCCTCTCGACGGGGCTGGAAGCGCACGGGGCCCGCCGGGTTCTGGCATAGTCGGGCGCTCAAGACAGGGAGGATCCATCATGCAACAGGTTTTGGGTGTGACGAAAAGCGGAGGACGCTGGACTCCCCGATTCGTGGAAGCGATCGACGAATCGAAATGCATCGGGTGTGGCCGGTGTTTCAAGGTGTGCGGCCGCGGCATTCTCGAACTCCAGGGCATCACCGAAGAGGGGGAGCGCGTTCTCCTTGATGACGGGAGCGATGAGGAGGTGGATCGCAAGATCATGACCATTGTCCATGGTGAACTGTGTGTCGGTTGTGAAGCCTGTGCCAAGGTCTGTCCCAAGAAGTGCTACACCCACAACGAACTGTCAGCCTGAAGGGAGATGCCATGGAACGCTGGAAAGAGGGGGCCGGGTCGCTGGATCCGGCGTTGTCCGGACTGACGGATGCCGAGGATTATTTTGTCTTTTTCGATGTCCCTTTCGATGCCCGGGTCGTGCATGTCAACCGTCTTCATATCCTGAAGAAGTTCGGGGGGCTGAAGGGTGCGATCGATGCGAACTGGCCCGAGGGCGCCGGAGAAGTCAAGCGATTCGAGGCCTACCGGATCGCGCTTGAGCGGTCCTACGGAACCTTCATCGAATCGTCCGCCCGGGATGAAAAACTGTTCAAGGTGTTCAGGGATGTCTCCAACCCGATCAATGTCACCTTCGATCTTGATTCGGGCAACAAGGCACCGGCCGTTTCCCAGGTCGGCACGGTGTCCTCAACGTTCTCCCCTGACTCGAATAAAGGAGCTGTCTGATGAAAATGGTCCGGGCCATTGTGCGTCCAGAAAAGGAAAATGATGTGGTTCTTGCCCTAGAAGCCAAGGGATTCCCTGCGCTGACAAAGGCGAACGTGTTCGGCCGGGGGCGCCAGAAAGGGCTTTCCGTAGGGGCAGTCCATTACGATGAGTTGCCGAAGGTGATGCTCCTGATCGTCGTACCCGATCAGGATGTGGAAACGGTTCTCCAGGTGATTCAGGATACGGCCCGGATCGGGTATGAGGGAGACGGCCGCATTTTTGTTTCTCCGGTTCTGGAATCCTATACCATCCGGACCGGAGAGAAGACGGTCTGACGGAAGGAACGGGAATGTACAGTGTCGATGGGAAGAAAGGGAGAAGATGAAGGAAATCGTGGCAATCATTCGCAGGGACAAGCTTTCGGAAACCCGTATGGCGCTCGAAGATGCCGGACTGGGGGAGATGACGGTCCATACGGTCAACGGTCGGGGACGGCAGGGAGGAACGCTCATGACGGAGATCGATCCCGAAGTCCCCGCCGAGTTCGATGCCGTCTCCAGAATTACCCGGTACCCGACGCCGGCGGCGTACGCGCTGTCCCATTCCCTCACCCGACCCGTGTTCTGGATCCCGAAACGGATGATCCAGGTCGTGGTTCCGGACGACAAGGCCAGCCTCGTCATTCGCGCGATCATGTCGGTCAACCGTTCGGGCCGTTTCGGGGATGGCCGTATCTTTGTCTGTCCCATCGAAGAAACTGTCCGGATCCGGACAGGGGAACGGGGAGAAGGCTCTTGCTAGACGGATTGAATGTCTCTGGGCGGGGTTGATCTTTTTTTGTCATTGTTTTTACCAAATTGTCCCTTGCGTGTCATGCGGTACCGTTCTGTCGGGGGGCATGATGCGTGAGAACGGCCTGGGACAGGGATCTTTTTTGTGGGTATCCGATTTTTCGGACTGGCAGCTGAGTTGCACCCTCCTGAGGGGATCCTCGTGGAAGGGGGAGATGGACGATGAAGACGATACTGGTGGTTCACTCCAGGGTGGGCGGAAAAACCCGCATTGTGGATGATCTTTTTGGAATGGGTTTCGAT
>DAIEST010000127.1 GCA_027346125.1 Leptospirillum sp.
TTCCGGCTTGTCCTATCGACTCGTGAGCCGGCTCGGGATGGCCGGAACGTGGCTGATTCTCTCCCCCGATGAACCGGATCCGGCCCATACCCAGCTGTCTCTTTCGTTTTCCGGCGGAGCAGACCGGCTGGTCTACAGGGATCCCAGACGGTTCGGGAGACTCGAGTGGCTTGAACAGGATCAGAATTCCAGGATTCTTGACGGACAGGGGCCGGATATCCTGAGCATCTCTCCGGAAGAATGGCATTACCGCATGTCCCAGTCGTCACGCACGGTCCGAACGCTGCTACTCGACCAGAAGCTGGCGTCGGGAATCGGAAACATCTATGCCTCCGAAATTCTTTTTTGGGCGGGGATCTCTCCTTTTCGCAAAGGAAAGGGGCTGTCCCGGACAGAATCCCGGAATCTGCTGGCGTGTGCCCGGAAAATCCTGGAGGACGCCATTATTTCAGGCGGATCTTCCATTCACAGTTTCAGGGACAGTTCAGGGCAAACCGGGGAATACCAGAAAAGGCATCAGGTCTACGGCCAGGAGGGAGGAAGGTGTCCGAACTGCCAGGGCACTATCCGGAAGGTCAGGGAGCAGAATCGGTCTCTCTTCTACTGTCCTGCCTGTCAGAAGAAGAAAGTACGGTCTACGGCGGGAGAGTCCCCGGAATCTTTCCCAGCATTTCCACCACCGGTATCCGGAACAGGCTTTCCAGATCCCGCCCATCCATCTTCTCGCTGATTTTCTGGATCTGGTCCCGGATCGTCCGGGGATGGCGGTTCATCATTTCAGCGACACGGTTGATCTCGCCGGTTTTCCCATAGGCCATAAAAATGTTCCACTGATGATCCGTCAGGGAATAACGGGTCTGCTTCAGCAACTGGTAGAACCCGACAAGCTCCTTCATCCCTTCAGGAACTGAAAATCTCAGGGAGCGCTGCATTCCGGTCGTGAACGGCTGGGTTTTGATCCAGATCTGGAAATTCTGCTCGAGTTCAGATGTTTCGAGAACGAAGTCGAGATAGGGGAGATACCGCATCCAGAGGGAAAAACGCAGTTGACGAACTTTCTGAAACACCAGAATAATGGGAGGAACCCTGAGTTTCCTGAGCGTTTCCGGCGGAGGCGGAAAGCCTCCTCCCAAAAGGATTCTGGAAGGATCTGTCACCCTGAGAAGGTTTTCGATCTCTTTCCACGTCCGGATGAAGATCCAGGTCTGATCGATCGATCTGGTTGAAGGAAGATATGGTTCCAGTCCCTGGTCGAGGATAATTTCCCTCTTCTTCACATTAATAACCCTTTTTCTGAACAATCAATAAATTAAAGATATCAATATAAAAAATAAATTTTGAAAGGCCATGGATAATATCATTTTAAAAAACGTCTTTCAATACGATTTTAGAATAAAACGATCAAATTTATTTGAAAATAATTTTTACTCTATAAGACCTGCCCGTCGCCAAGGAACAAAGAATGGGATGATCCGAAGAATTGAGACACTTGCAGGATGGATCGATCGTAAAACCGATGCAGATCCTCACCCTCCCGGAACGTTGCCATATGAAAATCCCCCTCTTTCCCCAAGATGTCAAAATAGACATAGAGTGAAGGGGTGCGTCGAGTTCAATTGTGACAAAACTGGGAAGGAGGATTAACCATATAAGCTTGTTTTACGAACATAGCGCCCACCCCGAAGGATGGGCGAGGATTGAAACTATTACTTCTGCAAGTTATGAGCTTAAGAAAACTCAGGCCAGTCTCGTTCGACCGTATCTTCCTCCAATGAAACTGTTCTCCGATCTTGATCGTCACCCCTGGAATCAGCCGCTTTTTTCCCGCCGGTGACGACGAAAAGATCCACTCCCACATTCCGAGAATCCGGACCGGAATGATGGGAACTCCACAGAGAATTGCGAGTCTTTCCGCACCTGTCTGAATTGGCAGGAGAAATCTTAATGCCATTCCGGCCAATACATCCTTGATTACAGGATGGGAACCCCGAGATCCTTGCAGATTTTACGTGCCAAATGATTGTCTATTTCATTATGGCGTGGGATTGCAGAACGACGATTTTGAGCGGGGTTATGCCACCACGAGTGGCGGGCGCCTTCTCTGAGAGGAAGGCAGCCATGTTCACGAAGATGCCGGAGAAGGTCAACCCGCCTCATAAAGCGATAGGCTCTTCCCTGAATTCATCCCCTGCGGCTTCAAGAGCATCATTGCGGTTTAACTCGAGAGCTTCCCGCAAAGTCACCCGAAGACTCTCCATGAGTTCCTCGTGTGTTGGCTCCTGACAGTTGACGCCCGGAACCTCTTCTATCCAACCGATCCATCCGTTCTCGGATTTTTTGATGACGGCCGTAAAAGTGTCCAATGATTTCTCCTAAGTTTTACGTTTTTCTCGTTAACTCTTTGTAAGGGTTATTTCAGCAACTCTGCCAAGTCCTCCGCCTTCAAATGAGTATACCGCTTGAGCATCTGCAATGTCTTGTGCCCAGTGATCGCGGACACCTGCTGGGGGTCGAACCCTTTTCAAAGAACCGTCTGGTCGCCTCGTGCCGTAGATCGTGAAATGCAAGATCCTCGATCCCGGCTCGATTGCGCCCTCTCGAAGGCCTGAGTCATCGTGTGGGGATCAGTTAAGGCCCATATCCGTCCAATCGCCGTGGAAGATCGTTTAGAATCCTCAATGCCTCTGTCGTGAGCAGTACAGTCCGGGACTTTCCTGTCTTCGTTTCAGGAATCAGAAGCACTCTCTATTCCTTGATACAGATTGCAAACACGTGGGAAAATCAGGTTCATTTCCCTATTCACCGTGGAGGAAGAAACTTTCGACAGTCGGGCATCTCTCCAGGCGGCCAGATCAGAGGATCGGATTTCGGCGAGCGAACGTTTGGAGAGAGGGTGGTTTCTCCAGTAACAAATCCGGATGGCTTCGATGGATGCGCCCTTTTTGGAAGACGATATTTCCTTCAGGTATCGCTCCAGAGCTTCCCTGAGAGTCGTCTTTTCGGCTTCTATCCTGGAAACAAAGATTCCACGGGCCATTTCAGATTCGACGGTGGAAAACCAGGCTTCAGCATCGGCTTTGGTGTTAAAGGTTTTGGACTGTTCGGATAACCTTTTTGCCGGATCATGACTTGCCGCAGATCCTCACCCTCCCGGAACGTTGCCATATGACAATCCCCCTCTTTCCCCAAGACGTCAAAATAGATTAGAGTGAAGGGGTGCGTCGAGTTCAATTGCGACAAAATTCAATTTCCGGGGGAGGAGGAGTTTTTCAAGGATGGCTTGGGATATGGTGGGCGATACAGGGCTCGAACCTGTGACCCCTGCCGTGTGAAGGCAGTGCTCTACCGCTGAGCTAATCGCCCGAAACCGCTCCATCTTATCCCATAACCGGATCCTTGACAACCTCCCTTCGCCCGCCGGAATGCCAGCAGCACCGATCAACTATTCCAGGAGCGATCAGACCGCGTGAAATTCAAAGATACCCTGAACCTTCCCCAAACAAGCTTCCCCATGCAGGCCAAGCTTCCTGAAAAAGAACCGGAAATCCTTTCCCGATGGGAAAAGGAAGACCAGTACGGACAGATCCAGGAACTTCTGCGGGATCGTCCCCTGTTTGTCCTCCATGACGGGCCTCCTTATGCCAACGGGCATCTTCATATGGGTCATGCCCTGAACAAGATCCTGAAGGACATGATCAACAGGATTGCCCTCAAGAACGGGAAAAGGCCTGTTTACATACCGGGATGGGATTGCCACGGACTCCCGATCGAACACAGGGTTCTGGCGGAACTGAAAAGGAACCGTTCCGAACTTTCCCCCATCGAGATCCGCACCCGTTGCCGGGAATCCGCACAGGAATTTTCCGGGATCCAGGGTGACGAGTTCCGCCGCATGGGCATCCTGGCCGACTGGAAGCATTCGTACCTGACCATGGAGTATGGCTACGAAGCAACGATCCTCAGGGCCTTTTCCGCATTGGTCCAGGATCGCCGGATCTATAAGGGTGTCAAACCCGTCCTCTGGTGCCCGAACTGCGAAACGGCCCTGGCCGACGCAGAAGTCGAATACGAGGAGCACGTTTCCAGAACGGCCACGGTTCTCTTCCGCGAAAAGGGCGATTCCCCCTCAAGGCGATTCTTTCCCATCTGGACGACAACCCCGTGGACGCTGCCGGCCAATCGGGCGGTGGCCATCAGCCCTGAAGCGGAATATCTTGAGCTTGAATGGATCCTCGACGCTCCAGGTACCCTCTTTCAAAAAGGGGATCGTGTCGTGGTGGGAGCCCTCCTCTGGACGGAAGAAAAGAGTTTTGCCGGGTTTTCTGCGATCCGTTCAGGTTTTTCCGTTCTCGCCACCCGGAAAGGAAAAGATTTTCTGAACGGGAATCCCGGTCTTTTAAGCCCTCTCAACGGACAGACCGTTCCGCTGGCAGCCGGCGACTTCGTCACGATGGACCAGGGAAGCGGAATGGTCCATATTGCCCCCGGACATGGAGAGGACGATTACAATCTCGGGAAATCCCTGAACCTTGAAATCTATGCCCCGCTCGACGACAGGGGGCGATATACCCCGGATCTGATATCGGTCCTCCCGGATCTGGTCGGCGTTCCCGTCCAGAAAGCGGATCCCGCGATTCTCGATCTCCTGGCTTCCAGAGGGCTCCTCGTGGAAACAGCGGACTACCGGCATTCCTACCCCCACTGCTGGCGCTGCAAGAAACCCGTTCTTTTCAGGGCCACTCCCCAGTGGTTCCTCTCCCTTTCGGAAAAGGACCTCCGGGATCAGGCGCTTTCTGCGATCGCCTCGCTCGAATGGATTCCTGCCAAGGGAGAAACCCGGATCACAGGGATGATCAGTACCCGTCCGGACTGGTGCCTTTCACGTCAACGGGCATGGGGAATCCCTATCCCCGCCTTCACCTGCCGTTCCTGTCGACACAGCTTTATCGATCCCGTATTTGTCCTTCGGCTTGCCGACTGGACACAGGTCAATGGAGTGGATGCATGGTTTGTCGACCCCCTCCCACCCGACCTTCTCCAGGACCTTCAATGCCCTTCATGCAAAGGGACCGACCTGAGCCCGGAAAAAGACATTCTTGACGTATGGTTCGACTCGGGAGTGAGCCATGTGGCCGTTTTGAAATCCCGCGAGGGACTTCACTGGCCGGCCGATCTTTACCTCGAAGGATCGGACCAGCACCGGGGGTGGTTCCAATCCTCTCTCCTCACGAGCATGGCACTGTTCAACGCCCCCCCCTACCGTCGCGTCCTGACCCACGGATTCGTCGTGGATGGTCAAGGGCGCAAAATGTCCAAATCGCTCAAGAATGTCATTTCCCCACTGGAAATCGTCCAGAAATACGGGGCGGAGATCCTTCGTCTCTGGGTAGCCTCTTCCGATTACCAGGAAGATATCAGGCTTTCGGATGTCATTCTCTCGCACCTGGTCGAATCCTATCGGAAAATCCGGAATACCTTCCGGTTCCTCGTCTCGAACCTGTACGACTTTCCTTCGGACCAGTCTTCCCTTCATCCATGGATCCAGGCTCCCTCTCCCGATCTCCTTGACCGATGGATCCTCTCTCTCTGGGAACGGACCAAGGGCCGGATTATCCAGTCCTACAAGGCATTCGACTTCGGACAGGCTACACACATTGCCAACCAGTTCTGTTCTGTCAGCCTTTCGGCCCACTACTTCGACATGATCAAGGATCGGCTGTACACCGAAAGAAAAAATTCCCCGGAACGGAGATTCACGCAGGCCACACTGCGGACCATCGGTCGGGAACTCCTTCTTTGTCTCGAGCCCATTCTTGTTTTCACGACCGATGAACTGGCTCCCTACTTCATACCGGAACAACCGGGAGAAACCTCCGCTTTCTCTCTCCATTCCTCAGTCTTTCCCGACACGGCCCAGGGAAGGATCGACCCTTCCCTGGAAGAAAAAATGGAACAACTTCTTTCCCTTCGGGGGGAGTTCGGGAAAATCATGGACGATCTCAAGAAATCCAAAGTCGTCGGATCCGCCCTCGAAGTGGAGGTCACGCTGACAGGAAAACCGGTAAACGAGGGGGTCTTTGAAGGCTTTGAGGGATTGACCGATTCATTCCTGGCAACGTTCCTGATCGTTTCCGGCGTCCGGAGGACAGCCGGAGAACCCTTGTCAGGAGAACTCGACGGACGGAAAAGTCTGATCGACCAGGACAGCGAAGCGGTGCCGGGTCTCAGATGGACGCTGAACCCTGCAAAAGGCAGCAAGTGTGAACGGTGCTGGAACTACAGCAGCACGACGGGAAGCAATCCCGAAGGGTGGCCTATCTGCTCGCGATGCTATCCGATCGTCCTCGAGTGGACCCGACAAAACCCATCGTCCGGCATCGGTCCGGCAAACCCATGACCCGACCGGACTCAACCGTTTCTCCCCGCCGGCGGACATCGGTTCCGCCGCTCTGGCGTTTTTACATTCTGATCGTCCTGGGAATCTTCGGGCTGGATCAGGCAACCAAGTACGCCATCCACCGGTTCCTGTTCGAAGGGGAAAGCATCTCGGTCATTCCCCATTTTTTCGATATCGTTTCCTTTCGCAATACAGGAATCGTTTTCGGTCTTTTTCAGGACCCCGACGGCTGGATCCATCGCCTGATCTTTATCTTCCTGACCATTGCAGCAGCTATCCTGATCCTATATTATAGTAGCAAGAAAAGAGAGGTCGGAGAGGGGGGGTTCTATCCTTTGGCCCTTATCCTTGGGGGGGCGATTGGTAACTTGTCCGACCGCATTTTGAAGGGAAGAGTTGTGGATTTTCTGTACTTCTCCTTTCACGGGCATTACTGGCCGGCGTTCAATGTCGCCGATTCTGCCATCGTTATAGGTGTATCCATTCTTTTGGTTTCCCAGCTGACTTCACCAATAAATGCCAGTTCCTCTCCGAGCGACAAACCCCATGAATGACCGCAAGAAGAAAACAGGAGGGTTTGGCATGGAAAAAGACCTGAAAAATCTCGTGCCCCAGATCCAGCGCGCACTGGAGGACCGGGAATGGCTCAAGGCTTTTCATCTCGCCACATCCATACTGGACAGGAATCCCGACCACGAAATCGCCCGATATCTCCTTCTCGATTCCCTTGTCCTGGGAGGAAGGTACGATACCGCGCTGGAGAGGGTTCGCGCATTCCTGGCCGATATGCCGGGGAACCACCGGCTCCAGCTCTATCTCCTCCACCTTCTCGTCTATCACCGGACATTCGAAGAAGCGGAAGCCCTGGGAAAATCCCTCCTCCGGGAATCCCTCTCTTCCATTGAAAAACGGGATGTGCTCCTTCATACGGCCTTTGCGCTTCACGGGACCGGTGAACTCCGGCGTGCCGTCCGGATGCTGAACGAACTTCTGGACGAAGATCCCCTGAATACCGATGCACTGGAAACGCTTGGGAAAATCTACTTCGAACAGGGTCATTTTGAAGAAGCGGAGCGATACTTTCTTGAACTGACTGAAATGGATCCCGCGCATCCCAGAGTCCATCAGCTTCTGGGACTCCTTTACTCCGAACAGGGAAAGTGGGACGAAGCGATCATGGAGTGGGAAGAGGCCATGGAGATCGCGCCCAGCGACGAGGTTCTCCGGGAACTCGGCTGGACGCTCAACATGGCGGGGGAAAAGGAAGCGGCAGTTTCAATGCTTGAGGAGGCCCTGGACCTGAACCCCCTCAACCTTCAGGCACGGATCGATCTCGGGTCGGTCTTGATGGATCAGGAGAAGTTCGAACGGGCCATCAAGGAATGGGAGATTGCCAAAAATCAGGACCCGGATAACAGCATGATCCGTCTTTACCTGGAAAACGCCCAAAAAGCCGTTTCCGGCACACACGGCAACCTGACCAGGCCCGGCGACTCCGGTGGCTCCCGGAAAAAAACGAACTGACTCCCTGACACGCCAAGAGGAACTGGCCCAAGCGATGTTGCCCGATTCGACGGAGCCGTGCCGCGAGTTTCTGGTCGCTCGTGGCGAAACCCCAAAAAGACTCGACCTCTACCTTTCCAGAAACTGTCTTCCCTTCACCCGCTCCAGAATCCAGCGATTGATCGACGAAGGTCTTGTGACACTGAATGACGCACCGGTCAATCCTTCCCAGAAAATCCGCGGAGGGGATCTCATCCGGGTCCTGATTCCTCCTCCGCGCGCACAAGGCGCCTCCCCGGAACCCATGGATCTGGACATACTCTACGAAGACGATGACCTTCTTGTCCTGTCAAAACCCCCGGGACTCGTCGTGCACCCTGCCCCGGGACATGCCACAGGAACCCTCGTCAACGGCCTTCTTGCCCACTTTCGCTCAAACCTGGTCATCGCATCGGATCTCCCGCCGGACGAAGGGGAAGAGATCGCGGAAGAGCCTCTTCTCCAACGGGCAGGACTGATCCATCGCCTCGATCAGGATACGTCCGGAGTCATGGTGATCGGAAAGTCGGAAGAGATCATTTCCCATCTGATGGCCCAGTTCAAGGATCGAACCGTTTCCAAGCAATATCTGGCCCTTGTAAAGGGAATTCCTTCCAAGAAACGGGGAGAGATCAATGCACCGATCGGGAGATCCCAGCACGACCGCAAGAAGTTCTCCGTCCGGGCCGACGGAAAACCTTCCGTCACCCGGTACAGGATTCTTCAGGTCTACGAAGAAAATTATTCTCTTCTGGAGGTCACCCTCCTGACGGGAAGAACCCACCAGATCCGTGTCCATTTCCGGCATCTGGGGCACCCTCTCCTTGGCGACGCGGTCTACGGGGGAAGAGGGAAAGACAGCCACTCTTTTCCCAGGCAGATGCTCCACGCCTGGAAGCTTGCCTTCTCCCACCCCAGGACGAATCAGGAAATGCGATTTGAAGCCCCGATCCCTCGCGACTTCCGGGAAGCACTGGATCAACTGACTCCGGTTCCCGCCGCAGGATTCCCATGAAGAAAAGAAGGGGCCTCCGCATTGGCGGGAGGCCCCTTCTTCACCTGCAAATCCCTGGTTCGTTCTACAAGAGTGTCATGACCATTCCGGTCAGAGGTTTCGGATAAAAGTAGGTCGATTTCTGAGGCATCAGTTCTCCGCGAAGGGAGACTTCTTCCACCACGCCCGGGGACGACGGGCGAAGAAGAAATGCCAGCGGATATTCTCCGTCGCCGACTTTTTTGATCACCTCTTCCGCAGACTTGTTGTAGCGAAGCAGATCCTCCTTCGCGACACGGTCTGGCGTGATCCCCAGAACGGGTCCCAGAACAGCATCCTGAAGCCACCAGCTATCGAGACTTTTGACCCCGGGAGATTTTTTCTGGTTGAGGGAGACGATCCGGAGTTCACGCGGATCCGTCCGGACAAGTCCGAAAACGATTCGGCCGGTGTCCGATGAAACCAGTGTCCGCAAGAACTGGTCGCGATTCTCGAAAGAAAAGATTTCTTCCGTGTGCAGGATCCCGTCGGGACGAAACAGCTTCGAGCAGAGTTCCGGTGAAACATTGTGGATCATGCGATGGGTCGGAAGAACCGTCAGGTTGGGATCTTCAAGTCCGGCAAAAAACACCGTGATGAACTCGAAAGGGGCATCGGGCCCCGCGTCGGGGTTTTCCTCCCTGCGGAAATTGCGGTACGCCAGATAGGTCTCGTACCGGTGATGTCCATCGGCAATGAAGAGAGGAATGCGGGAAAAATGCTCCCGAACGAATTTCAGGGTCTCCGGATCCGTCACCGAAGAGAGGGAATGACGGACACCCTCCTGGTCGGTGGAGGAAAAACGGGGGACGGCCTTGTCATAAAGCCGGCTTACCACTTCACCCTTCGGATCCGAAAACAGGCAGAAAATCTGGCTGAACGCCGCCTGGGTCGCCTTGAAGAGCGCCATCCGGTCCACTTTCGGACCGGCGAGCGTCTTTTCGTGAGGATAGACAACCTTTTTTTCCCATTCCTCAAGGCGGATACGGGCAACCAGTCCCCGAATCGTCCGTTCCTTCTTCGTAAACGGGTCCTGATACGTCATCGCATAGGGATAGATGGCCGGAGCCGGATCAAGGACAAGAACCCCTTCGGATCGCATGCGGTCCAGTTCCCGGCGGGCATCCGTATAACGGTTGTGCTCCGGAGTTTCGGAGGCCGGAGGAACAGGCAGTTCCATGCGGATGACATTGTTCGGATCCATCCCGTAAAAAGCGTTCTGGGCCTCCTTCGAAATGATGTCGTAGGGAGGAGTCGTCAGATGGTCCATCTTGTCCTTCAGGTTCTCTCGATAGACAAGGCCCTTGAAGGGGATCAGTTCAGCCACGTTTTTTCCTTTCGATGAAAGTTCACTGGATTGTTTTGGATTCGTCGGGACATCGGATTGCCGGTCTTTGTTCAGAGATCCCGTTCAATGATGAAGTCAGAGAGTGCCAGGAGATTTTGCTTGTGGAGGGAATCCGGAAAGGGATCGAGGGACTGCTTGGCTTTCCGCATGAAAGAAACTGCCCTTTCAAGGGAAAAGTCCAGGGAACCGGTTGTCTTCATGAACCCGACAACCTCCCCCAAATGCATATCGGTGATCTCCCCCTGCCCGATCCGCTGGACGAGAACCTCTCTCTGCGGGGTCGGGGAATGCGCCAGGCAATGCAAGAGAGGAAGCGTCATCTTGCCTTCCGAGAGATCCTTCCCAAGCGTCTTGCCCAGACGGTCTTTCTGCGCCATGTAATCGAGCGTGTCGTCGGCGACCTGGAAGGCCATGCCGATGTAGTATCCGAAATCCTCAAGCGCCTTCTTCCGGAGAGGGTCAAGATTTCCGAGAATGGCGCCCATGCGGCAGGTTCCAGCCGTAAGGGCAGCGGTCTTGCACTCGACAACATTGAAGTAGTCCTCTTCCCTGGCTGCAAGATTGTTGTCGAGCATCAGCTCGAGAACCTCCCCCTCTGACATCTTCCGGCACGCCAGCGTCAGGACATCGTTGATCTCGTGGATATGGATTCCCGTTGCCATCCAGAGGGCCGTCGCGTAAAGATAGTCCCCCACCAGGACAGCAGCCTGATTTCCCCATACCTGATTGGCGGAAGGTCGTCCCCGTCTCATTTCGGCATGATCCACGACATCATCGTGGAGGAGGGTGGCAGTATGGATGAACTCGACCACAGCGGAGAGAAGCGTCATGTCCGGACCGGAGTACCCGGAAAGACGCGAGGAGATCACCATCAGGAGGGGACGCAGACGTTTGCCGCCGCTCCTGATGATATGCGAAGTCACATCCCGGATATAGTCGTTGGCGTCTCCGGCAAACTGGAGAAGGCGATCCTCGACGGCCAGAAGATCCTGTTCGTAGTCCGCCCACACATTTTTCAGACCTGTCGCTGATAAGGGATTCATAAAGATTAAAGTATGCTGGATTGGCGCATTTTGTCAATCATCGCCCCTCCGCAAACCGGGAGAAAAACTATGGTTCCGGCGCTTTTCGTTGCCCACGCTTGAGAGGCTGCGAAACTTCGGATGAGATCATTTTTGCGGTCGGACAGGAAACTCTGCTAAGATCCGTTCATTCGGAAAGGAATCACAGATGAGTGAAGATCCCAGGTCGCTGCAGCAAAACGAGGTGTCGCGAAATATCGAGAAGTCCCAGGGTCCCATCCCCTACTGGATGGTTGTCCTGACCGTTCTCGTCTATTCCGTTGCCATCATCCTGAGCCTTCCCCTTTTCGGAGACAGGAAGATCCAGCCCGGAACAGCCCCGACATTCCTGAACCACTCCCACACCCGGCCATGGATCGACTATGGAACAATCGCCGGGGGGGCGTATCTGGCCATCGGCTTCTCTGTCATCTATTACGTCATGATGGTGCGCTCGAGGCGGAAGTCCCACCACGACACCCAGGACTGAACGCTCCTTGTCGAGACTGTCCCCGAGACGCTGGACACTGGCACTTCTTCTCTATCTTTCCACGCTGCTCACGACAACAGGGGCGGGTGCGATTCTTGCCGGAAAAAACCCGTTCGCCGTCCCCCGCGATCTTGTGGCCGGATTGCCCTTCTCCCTCTCGCTGATGCTTATCCTGACACTCCACGAAGCCGGGCACGTCGTGGCGGCGATCCGGCACGGAATGCCGGTTTCGCTTCCTTACTTCATTCCGGCTCCGACACTGATCGGAACGTTCGGCGCCATTATCCGGATGCCCCCCATTCTCCACACTAAATCAGCTCTCTTCGATATCGGAATCTCCGGACCCGTCGCCGGGCTCATCCCTTCCCTGGTCGCCCTGACCTGGGGAATCCACCTCTCATCTCCCGTCCACTCATCGGAGGTTGCCGGACACAGTCTTGCCCTGGGCAATTCCCTTCTCTTCCTGGCCCTGTCTTCATGGGCAGGGCCTCTCATGGGAACTCACAGCACACTGGTTCTTTCAGCGGTCGGATTTGCCGGATGGATGGGACTTCTTGTCACCGCACTGAACCTGATCCCCGCCGGCCAACTGGATGGCGGCCATTTTTTTTATGCATTGTGGGGACCGAAAGCGCACCGGAAGATCTGGATGGCAACCCTGTTCGCCTTGTCCTGGCTGGGGTTGTTCCACTGGAAAGGGTGGTGGATCTGGATGGGATTCATTGCCCTGATGGGACCAAGACATCCGGAGGTTTCCGATCCTGAAACACCTTTGAGTCCGGGACGAAAGATCCTCGGCTATTCCATGATTCTCGTCGAGATCCTGATTTTCGTTCCGGTCCCGTTCCTCAACATGTGACTTCGCTCAACAATGAGATCATCTCCTGATGAATGAGCCCGTTTGAAGCGACGATCAGGGGACTTGTCAGTTCGTGCTTCCCGTCCTGGCGATCGCTGACTCTCCCCCCCGCCTCCCGGACAATCAGGCTTCCGGCAGCCGTATCCCAGGGCGACAGACCGATCTCCCAGAAACCGTCAAGAGCGCCCATCGCCACATAACACAGGTCCAGTGCTGCCGAGCCCGTTCTCCGGATCCCCTGCACTTTTCTGGAAAAACGGTTGAAATGGGGGAGATTGTCCCGCCTGGGATCTTCGGGCTGGGACGAGGAAAAACCCGTGGCAAGAAGACTCCTGGAAAGGAGGGGTGTTTCAGAAACATGGATCGGGGTCCCGTTCAGGGTTGCCCCTTCTCCCTTCACGGCTTCGAACGTCTGATTCCTCAGGGGATCGAAAACAATGCCGTAAAGAACCTCCCCCTCCGACTCGAACCCGATCGAAATCCCGAAGAACGGAAAGTGGTGGGTATAGTTGGTTGTTCCATCCAGCGGATCGATAATCCATCTCTCGGACCCCGGTCCGGGGACAATTCCACCCTCCTCTCCCAGAATTCCGTGTCGGGGAAAAGACGCATGGATGACACGGATAATCTCCTTTTCCGAAGCCCAGTCGACTTCGGTCACAAGATCGATCTCGCCCTTGTAGGAAATCTTGATATCCCTGCTGTACCCCTCCAACAAAATGACCCCGGCCCTCCGGACAGCTTCGCGACCGACGTTTCTTACGGACTCAAATTCCTGTTCCAAATGCAATCCTCGACTCCACCAAGATGTTCGGTTAAGGGAAAAAGCCTGTTCGATACTGCTCCAGAGGCTGACCCGGATACGAACCAGCCCTCGAAAAGGATAACAACAAACAGTCTGATTATGATACACTCTGCCATTGACTTTTCGGGTGACCCGATTGACCGGTTCCTGGCCCTGTCTTGCCCAAGCCTTACCGGTTTTGCCGATTCGGGCCCATCAAGTGAGACCGGACATTTCCCCCTGGACAGTTTTATGGACTTCCGGAGACCTGATCCATGTTTGTCACAATCACGTTCATACGTTGGCTTCACCTTGTGGGCGCCGCCGCTCTTGTGGGAGGAATGGTCCTTCAGCTTTTCGTGGTCAGCCCTCTTTTGTCGGGAATCGACCCGACCCTCCGGGGAAAGCTGGCCAAAAAAGCTTCCGACTATTATCTTCCCGTATTCTGGGTCAGTCTTGCTCTCCTGATCATCACAGGTGCGTTCGTCATCTTCGACCGGCTTGTTTCCCTTGAAAACATGGTCTTTCCCTACAAAAACTCCTACGAAACCTTCTGGCTTCTGAAACTGAGTTTTGTGGGCGCCATCGGTCTTCTCGGGATCCTGATCGCCCGTCTCTCCAATGAGATCCGGGGCGCTTCCAGGGAACAGATGGCCGCATCGGACGATGTCACGAAAATATCGCTCCTTGAAAACAGGAAGCACCGCCTGCGTCATGTCGTGAGCCTGTTGCGGAACCTGAACGTCATGCTGGGGATCTTCGTCCTGCTTTGGGCAGCCGTCCTCCAGAATATTTTCGGGCTTTTGATCCTGCGCTGATGCCTTGATGGCGCAACCTTGCCTGGCGTTCCATTTCATGAAAACGCAAAGAGATTCTCAACCTGAACAGTCACGAAGGAGTTTAGGGTGTCCAAAGCATTTACAAGGCCAATCCATCACCAGTCTTTTCTCGACCGGAAAATCCCCACGACAATGGCCACTCAGCACCCTGACAACGCAAGTGCCCCGTACTGGAAAGCCAACCAGGACCCGTTCATCAGTACCCTGGACGAGATCGAGGAATGTTTTCGGAGTTACACGGATCTGGGCTGCCAGGAATATATGTGGGACTGGGAAGGGAAATATGTGGACGAGGGCGTTGTGGACAAGCTCTTTTCCCTCTACCATGCATATTTTACGGAAAATCAGCTCGGGAAGGATGTTTTTCTGACGTTTCGCCTGCCGAACATCTGGTACGAAAAGGAATACCGGATTGCCCGGGCCTATATCGGGATCCTCACCTTTGAAGAACTCGCGCGGGATCTCAAGCTGAACTCGCCGCCCGTTTTCGAAGTCATTCTTCCGATGACCGACGAAGCCCAGAAAATGCTCTACCTGAAAACGACCTTCCGGAAGATCGCCAAACTGAAAAGCCAGGTCTTTGACGAAACGATGGAGCACAGCGATCCGTCCTACCTTCAGGTCATCCCTCTCATAGAGGGGGTTCCCCAGCTGACCGCTTCCCATAATATCCTCATGGAATATTCGGATCTTCATCAAAAGGAATACGGTTCGAAGCCCGCCTATCTCCGTCCTTTCATCGCCCGTTCGGATCCGGCGCTGAACGCCGGATTCATTCCCGCGACCATTGCCGCAAAAGTTGCACTGTCCGAATATTATAAATTCGGCAGGGAGTCGGGCATCGGAATTTATCCGATCATGGGAGTGGGATCCCTTCCGTTCCGGGGAGGACTCAACCCCTATACTGTCCCGCAGTTTCTCGACGAATATCCCGGTGTCCGTACCGTCACGCTCCAGTCCGCCTTCCGGTACGACTATCCGATAGACAAGGTGCGGGAAGCCATCCATGCCCTGAATCGCTCCCTCCCATTCACGAAGCCCCTTGCCTATACGGACGAGGAGATCCGCATGGGAGAGCGCCTGGCCACGCTCTTCTCGACAATCTACCAGGAAACGGTCGAAGAGATAGCGGACACGATCAATCAGATCTCCGCCCATATACCCGCCCGCCGTGAACGCAAGCTCCACATCGGACTCTTCGGATATTCGCGAGGAGTCGGACAGAAAAGGCTTCCCCGGGCCATCAGCTTTACAGGAGCGCTCTACTCTCTCGGAATTCCTCCCGAACTGATTGCCATCGGAAGGGGCATCGAAGCCGCAAGGAAAGAAAATCTCGAAGATGCCCTGTTCTCGTTCTGCCGTCACCTGAAGGAAGACCTGAGACTTGCGGGACACTACCTCAACAGGGAAAACCTGCACTTCCTGGCCACCAGCAACCCTGCATGGGAACGCGTTCTGGAAGACATCGAAACGGCGGAGCACTATTTCAAATTCGAACTGGGCCCTGTTTCGACAGAACACTACCTGCACCGCAATCTGGTTTCCAGCATTTACTTCCTGATGCAGGAGGACAAGGATATTTCCCAGTATATGTTTGACGCGGCCATCCTTCGGAAATCGCTCGGATGATCGCCCGATGCTGTCTGAATGCTCTTGCTGAGGCTACCGATGAAACCCCTTGAAAAACGGTTTTTTCTGAAGATTTTCATTCCGGTTCTGATTCTTTTGCTCATTTCGTGGATCCTTTACACCGTTTCGGATCCGCTGATGAAGGGGGCGGCATTGGTCGCCCTCCTCTTTTTCCTGACATTCACCTTTTTCGTGATCCGAAAACAGTGGCAGAACCGTGAAGATTTCAAGATTCCTGCATGGCTGTTCATCACGCTCATCGTCATCTTCATCGGTTTCTTTTCGTTCGTGGGCGCAATTCCCATCATTACCATGTTCACCAAGCCGCCAGCCAATATCCCGTGACCCCCTTGCACGGACAGGAACGGAACTTGGGCCTATGGAAGAAGTCTCTCCGGTCCCGCAACACCGACAGTCCACCATATCGAGACATTGGAACCCGTTTTTCTACGTCCTGACTCCCTTTCGATACAGGAATCGAATAAAGTCACGTCTCTTTGTCCCACGGATCAGGACGCCGGGGATCCCTTTTTTGGAAACAGGGGCATGACCGGCATTCCTGGCCCTATCTTCTGCTGATTTCCCACGATCACAGCCTCACCCTCGCCCACACCTTTCGTGACCTCGATCAGATCTCCGTAGGTATTGTCCAGGGTCACGAACCGCATTTCGACGGTATTCCCCTTTCCGACGACATAGACA
>DAIEST010000138.1 GCA_027346125.1 Leptospirillum sp.
AAATGGGCGGGAACGAAGTCGACCTTTCTCCCCGACGGAAACGTCAGGCTTCCCCCGCCATCCGGAATCCCCTGGAACCGCCGGATGTCGTCCACCCCGTAATGCATCAGAAACCGAATCCACAGCGACGAGACGTGCACCGCGGCGGGCGTCATCTCAAACCAGGAGGCGAGGCTTCCGCCGACATCCGGGTCCTGGTGGCAGAGGAAAATATCCCGGATCGCCTGCGGATCGATGTAGTGGGACAAGTTGACCAGGACCCGGGCAAACACCCCGAAACCGCCCGGGTCGATCAACAGTCCCTGGCCGGAATCAACGATCAGGTACTGGTTGGCCTGCACCCCTTCTTCCAGCCCGGACTCATCCTTGCCCAGCCACAGAAAAACATGATCCTTTTCCTCGTACAGCGTTTCGACAGCCATGCGCCCTCCTTTCCTCGATTTGGACAGTCAGATGGAAAGGGAATCTTTCCGAACCAACTCTTTAACCTTGTCGGCTTCGGACAAAGCGGTCTGAAGCCGCGGCCGGATATCCGCCACCTTTCGAGACTGTTCCATTGTCGCCGATGTCGTTCCTTGCAAGGACTCCGCCAGATTCTGGCTCCTATCCAAAATCGCGGAGAACACTTTTTCCACCCCCAGGGAAATATCTCGACTCGTTTCCACTTTCTCCATGGCCGAACCGATCATGGACACCGTTCTGGAAGTGTCCCCCTGGGTTTCCTTAATGGTGTCCCCGATTTCCCGAGTGGCCCGGATCGTCCGTTCCGCCAGTTTTCTAACTTCATCGGCCACAACGGCAAATCCTCGTCCCTGCTCGCCGGCCCGGGCCGCCTCGATCGCGGCATTCAGTGCCAGAAGATTCGTCTGGCTGGCAATGTCATTGATGACTTCCACAATCTTGCCTATCTCCCCGGACCGGGTGGACAGGGTATTGACCACACATCCAAGGGTGTTCATCGCCTCGGCAGCGCTCGATACGTGATGCTGGAGATCGGAAACGACCGATCTCCCCTTTTCGGCTTCCTTGAGTGTATACCGGGAATCGTCTGAAATTTTCCCAGTGGAACGGGAAATGTCCATTGTCAAACGATTCAGCTCCTCCATTGCCTCAAGAAGTCCCCTGGCACCTTCTTCCTGTTTGTGGAGGGAGTCTTGCAACCTGACCGAATCGGAAACATCGACAAACATCGTCATAAACCCGATCGTCCTTTTTGTGGTCGGATCCAGCAGCCGCTCCGTCGTGGACAAAAGATGGGACTCCCCAATCTCCATGATCTGGTTTTTCCGGACATCTCCTCCCGGAAGATCTTTCAGGACAGTCTTGATCCGTTCAGGGTCCTTGTGGAATCGGTGGATCGACCCACCCAGAACTTCACTGGCGGAAACGCCATACTGGCGAATCATGTCCGGTTCCATCTTCCGGATGATGTTTTTCATGGTCTGGTTGAGATAAACAATTTCGTTTCCGGATTCACCCGAAACAAAATCGGGACTGGCAATGGCGATCCCCACTTTAGGAACCTTGTCCAGAATGCTCTGGGCAAATGCTCCCGAACGAAAGAGCGCGGAGGACGGTTCCCCCGAATCGGAAGAAGAATGGGAATGGATCGAATCGGCTGCGGGTTCCTGTCTTCTGAAAAATTTCATAGAAGCATCTCCTGATCTAAAAAATCCTGGGAAAAATCTCTCCGGACTTCCCATGAATGGCTCCTGTCACAATAACCCGCCATTTTGAGAAACTCCCGCAAAATCAGGACCACCAGGCTTTGGGCACGTCCCATTGTTTTCAATCCCGAATTCCGCTTTCCCCTTCTGCGAACTGCTCACAGACAGCCCTGTTCCGGCCGCTCCGTTTTGCCTCATACAGCAACTCGTCCGCCCGCTTCAAGGCACTTTCAAGGGAGTCGTCTGCCCGAATCCGTGCAACCCCCAAAGAAACCGTCACAGGCATAGGAAACGCGTCTTCCTGGAACGCCAGCCCAATTTGAGAGCGGATTTTTTCGGCAATCCTCCGGGCTCCGGGAACATCGGACTGAACAAGAAGCGCAAACTCCTCTCCTCCTGTCCGGACCACGACGTCCGCCCCGCCTCGAATACTCTTCTCGATCAAAAGAGCCGTCTTCTGGAGGACCTCATCGCCCCGGTCGTGTCCCAGATTGTCGTTGACTTCCTTGAAATGGTCGAGATCCATCATGATGATCGAATAGGGGGCCCGGTTTCTTTTGATGGCCGACATAACCCGCCGGAACTGTTCATCGAGAAACCGCCGATTGTAGAGGCCCGTGAGGGGGTCCCGAATAGCCTGTCTCCAGTGAAGGTCCAGAAGTCTGATTTTGGAAATGGACATCCCCACATGGGAAGCCACATCCCGCAGGAAGGCTTTGTC
>DAIEST010000153.1 GCA_027346125.1 Leptospirillum sp.
GACGCGAGGATCGAGGACGGATCCCAATGGACGTTCCGGAAGCAGCGCAGAGATTGAAGCGGGGATTTCATCATGGGTTTGCATTCCGGATTTGAGCCAGGACATCGGACTTCCAGTACACCAGCTTACCACAAGAACCCAGAACGGATTGCTCCCTTCGCTCTGTGATCGATACGGCCATCCATCCGGGCAGGGTCAGTCATGATGCCGGAACAGAATATGGTGAATCTCCGGACATTTCCATGATGATCCCCGATATTCTGTTGAGTGATGACAATCATGCGGCTCTCATGCGGCTCATCTCTTGCGACGTCTGCCGGAGTTGGATTAGAATGGACCGTAGGCAGAGTCGACTGTTCTGTATTCGGCATATGGTGAGTGTAGCTCAAGGGCAGAGCACTGGACTGTGGCTCCAGGGGTTGGGGGTTCGAAACCCCTCACTCACCCCAATCGTTCTTTATTCCTGCTTCCGGGCAATGTCTCTATCGCTTCAATGAACTCGTCCTTCCTTCCCAGATTTTCAGGTTTCAACGAGTTTCTGCGAGTATTGTCAACGCTCTTCAATGATCATGTTTTCCTGTCCATACTGTTGCGAGCCGGTCGGTACCAACGAGAAAAGCCGACCGTCTTGACGAGTTTTCCGTCTCTGTCCGGTCTCTGGGTGGAGCATATCCGAAGATCGCTGATCCGGAGCTGTGTTTCTTGTATCTGGAACGGGTTTGCCGATCCACAGAGTCGGCATCCTTTCGTAAAACATTAAAAAATAAGGAGTTCATGGGGACGGATTTGCATGGAAAAAAAGGTGACATATCGAGATCGGGTCATTTGTGTTTGTGGAATGGGATTGTTTTCATTTTGTAACATTGCTCGGAAGGATGGGTGGAAAGATTTCTGACAGGTTGTGTCCGGACAACATTCGAGCGAATAGAGAGAGCCTCCGGAAAAGGATTGATGATCGGAGTCGCTGCTCAATGCCCGGGCCTGAGAATTGATCCGGTCCGGTTTTTCAGGACATTTTTCGGTGGGTTTTTATTTCTGGCCCATTTTTTGCTTAGTATTTACCCTGAACATGGGTTGATTTTGTTGAAAATATCACGCTGATTTCCTTGAATGGTTTTTCTTGCTTCCTGTCTGTCTTGCAGACGCTTTCCGGCGGATACGGTGCTGGTCGGGTGAGTGAAAGAAGGGATGACTTGGGATGCCTCAACGCTGCTCTGTGGCAACACCCGTTTTTGGGAATAAATGATGAATGAGCAGTCTGTCGTCTCCTTCCTGAATGAAGGAATGGTCTACCTCATTTCCAGAATGTCCGACGCTGTCGTCGTCAAGGACGGGCAGGGGCATTGGGTCTTCGCCAATTCGGAAGCCTGCCGGATCTTTCAGCTTCCGGAAGATGGCTCCTGGGAGGGGTTGGCGGATCCGGCCATCGCTCAGATGACGCCCCGGTTCTCGGAATCGTTTCAGGCCATTTTCATGGAAGATGAGAAGATCTGGTCGGATCGGAAGAAGAAGGATTCTGTCTCGATCATTACCAACCGGGAAACCGGGGCGATCCGTCATCTGAAGTTGACGCGGATCCCGTTCTTCAACTCTGACGGCAGCCGTCGCGCCCTCGTTTCCGTTGTTCATGACATGACCGATTTCTCCGAACTGCAGTCGTCCCTTCAGGAAAATCACGAAAAAGTGCAGTCGATTCTGGATTCGCTGTCGGACGGGGTGATTGTCGTCGATCTTTCGATCCGGGTGAAGTATCTGAACTACGCGGCGGAACTGATGCTGGGATATCGTCTCGACGAGATTATGGATCAACCGCTGGAAGGGATCCTGCCTGTCCGGGAGGAATCCGATTCCCGCACCAGACTCAACTTTTCAAGCTCGCTACAGCGTTTTCTCGAACGCAACGATTTCCGTGACCTGAAGGACGACTACATTGTCCGGCGGGATGGACGGAAGATCGCTGTCGAGGAAACGATCAGTCTCCTCAGGGATCGGCAAGGGAATGCCACCGGGATCGTGGTCATCCTGCGGGATGCCACCCTCCGCAGGGAGCTCCTGAAGCGTCTCAACCTGCAGGCCTATTACGACAATCTCACCGGAGCCTACAACAGGGTTTCGTTCAATGAGAAGCTCAAGCAATCGATCGCCCGCTCCGTCAGGTCCAGAAACTCGCTCGCCCTGGTCATGCTTGACCTGGACGGATTCAAGGATGTGAACGATTCCCTGGGCCATGCGGCGGGAGACGAGCTTCTGCGGGAAGTCTCTTCCCGGCTGAACGGGCTGTTGCGGGAAACGGATGTTCTGGCCCGGCTTGGAGGCGACGAGTTCATCATCATTCAGGAAGGAGTCGAAAATCTCCAGAAAGGGATTCACCCGTTCGTCAGAAAGATCGCCGGGGCGTTTGAAAAGTCATTCACGATCAATGGTCATGACGTTTCCATTTCCGCGAGTCTCGGAGTCGCGCTCTTCCCTCAGGATGGACAGAATGAAGAGCAGTTGCTCATCAGTGCGGACCAGGCGCTCTATGCTGCGAAAAAAGCCGGAAAAGACACCTGGCGGTATTTCGATCCGACCTTTGGTTCCCGGATCGAAGACCGGGTCAATCTTGAAAATCTCCTGAAGCTTTCTCCTGAAGTCGAAAACTTTCAGATCTTCTATCTGCCCCAGATCGATCTCGAATCCGGTCAGGTTACCGGTCTGGAAGCACTGTTGAGGCTCAGGAAGGGGGAGCGCCTGATCGCTCCGTCTGTCTTCATGCCCATTGCGGAAGAATCAGGTCAGATGATCTCCATCGATCTCTGGGTTCTTCGCTCTGTCGTCTCTCAGCTCAAACTCTGGAGGCAATCGGGATTCGATGCGCTGAAAGCGTCGATCAATATCTCTTCTCAGCTTTTCTTTTACTCCGGATTCGTTGAGGAACTTGGCCGGATCCTTTCGGATTTCTCCTTGCCGGCGGGCAGCATTTCTGTGGAGGTTTCCGAGCTGACTCTCGGCAAGAACATCGAGAAATCCCTGTCGGTCCTCCACCAGTTGAAAGAGATCGGAGTGCAACTGATTGTGGACGATTTCGGATCGGGTTCTCCTTCGCTGGTTTATCTGAAAAAGCTTCCTGTCGATATGATCAAGGTAGACTCAATCTTCACCAGCGAGATCGAAAGTGGTACCAGGGACAAGATTATTCTGGAAGGTCTGATCCATATGGGGAAGAAACTGAATCTTGGCGTTTGCGCCAAAGGGGTAGAAACGGATCTGGAACGGGAATTCCTGCAGAAAATCTCCTGCGAGGAAGCACAGGGGTTCCTTTTTTCCCTTCCTCTCCATCAGGATGAGGTGCTCCGCTCCCTGGCGAAGCCTCTCGCAATCGGAACAGGATCCCAGCCCTCCGGCAAGAAGAATGGGCAGACAAAGGGAAAGAATTCCGCTCCGATCATATAAGAAACTGTTTAACCCCAATCCAGGACGTCAAAAGGGCGGTAGAACGCTAGCGATTACGGCCCTTTTCTGTGTGATTGGATTGAAATTCGTTTCTTTCCTGAAGGGGAAATGCCTTGAACAGGTATCTGACGATTTCCATCGACAGTCTTCGTGTCGGACATTATGTCGTGGGGATCGATAAAAGCTGGCTTGAGACTCCCTTTCTGTCGCATCGCTTCATGATCGAAACAGTACGAGAGATCGAGCACATGAAATCTCTCGGAATCAAACTCGTCA
Source organism: Leptospirillum sp. (assembly GCA_027346125.1). GTDB lineage: Bacteria > Nitrospirota > Leptospirillia > Leptospirillales > Leptospirillaceae > JAJYGC01. Next base: position 3,709 of record DAIEST010000153.1, read on the forward strand.
CGGTAGATCCGAATCGCTCCCTTCTTCCCCCCGAGTCCGCTGCGAGCGGGGGGGTGGTTCGTCAGGAAAAAGAGGCAGAGCCGGAGCCTCTGCTGAGAGAGGTCCCTTTTTCCCCCTACAGGTCGACGGAAATGCTGACCAGCCTCCATGGTTATCTTGTCCGTCGATTCAAGTCCTTGTTTGAGGAAATCCGGGGAAGCGATCGATTGCTGAACCCCCTGGACACCGCTCCCTTTCTGACGGCAATCGATGAAGTGGAACGGATCGGACGGGACTACCCCGATTCCTATCTTTTCCTGTCTCACCTTCAATCAAGCGACGACGAAACATTCATCCATTCCGTCAATACGATGTTTCTGTCCCTGTATCTGGCGCATTCCCAGAAATCGTCCAGGGAGGAAGCCGTTCTGTGGGGGCTTGCGGGACTGTTCCACGATCTGGGGAAAGTCCGGATTCCGCTTGAGATCCTCCGCAAGAGAGAACCCCTTACCCCATCTGAATGGAGCATTGTCAAACAGCATCCGCTTATTGGCGAGGAATTGATCAAAACTTATACCAACCTGCCTTCAGTGGTGGCAAAAGTGGCAGGAGAGCACCATCTTCGAAGGGATGGAAGCGGATATCCCGATTCCAGGACGTTTGATGCCACGGATGCGGTGACCAGGGCGATCATGATCATCGACACGTTCGATGATCTGATATCGGATCGTTGCTACCGTCCGGGAATCTCTCCGTCAAAGGCGCTCAAGACAATCGTCGATGCTGCAAAAGACTCGCTGGATCCAAGATGGACCACACAGCTTTTTTTAAGTATGGGGGTCTATCCGGTGGGAACGGTTCTTGAACTGGCGGAAGGAGAAATCGGAGTTGTGACAAAGTACCATCCCCAGTCCGAAGCCGATAGAACCGGATCCAGGCTGGAGCAGAGCTTTTCCGTATTGATCCTGAAGAACCGGAGCGGTTTTCCGCTGACGAAACCGGTGATCCGGAAGGTGACATGGTCTCCGGTAGGCCTCCCGCCAGTGACGAAAACATACAACCATTCCGATTTCATGATCGATTGGGAAATGATGCAGGGATATTCGCGCTTCTGGACTGAGTGAGGCACCCGCGCTCCCGGGCGGGAAAGTCGCTGATTCTTCCGTGGGACGGTGTCGGCTAAAAAAGGAAGGAGGGAGTTTCGTCCTCATCCAGGATACACACGCTTCCGTTTCCCTTTTTTCGGGCAATTTCCAATGCAGCGTCTGCTCTTTTCAGGTTCTTTCCTATCTCGACCTGCGGGGAAAGAAGCGAAAGACCCGCCGTCATGCTCATTTCCAGGGGCACCTTGAGTCCTTCGAGATCGATCTTCCGAACGCCCTGACTTAACCGGGAAACGATCGGTGCGGCTGTCTGGACGTCTGTTTCCGGAAAAACGCACAGAAATCCTTCCCTGTCGACACGCAGGATGAAATCGTATGGGCGCGTGGCCCGTACCAGAAAGGACGCCACCTCGCTCAGGACAAGGTTTCTTTCTTCTTCCCCATTCCAGGACAGGGCTTTGTCGGCGGTGCCGACGTTCAGCATGGCCAGACTTGAGGAATGACCAGCCCGCTGGATCCTGTTCATTTCCGTTCTGAGCAGGGGAGCGATCATTTCACGGCTGTATACTTCAGTCAGCGGATCCCGGTAAGCCATATAGACAGCAACCCTCTTGTCCAGTTCGTTCAGAATGTCGAGAAGCTCCATGGATTCTTCGTAGAACAGGTCCAGAAACTCCGCGGTCCGGGCAGAACTTTCGTTCCGGGAATCCATGTACGACTGGACTTTCTCATGAATCAACCGATGCTGGTGGGAGAGTTCCTGGACAAACGCCGGGACAATCGACTGGATGGCCTGGCTGTGCTCGTTGAGCCATTGATCAAATATGCACGGAGAAAGGGAGTTCACCCGCTTCGGGGAAGTATTGGAGGAAAGGATCTGCCGGTATACGCTTTTGCTCCACTGGATATGGGAAAAACGACCTCTCCTGAAATCCCTGAACAGGTTGAAGACCCTGAGTCCCAAGCGCTTTTTTCCCGAGAGATTGCCCACAAGAGGGCCCTTGATTTCAGGAAGGGCTATGTCTTCGGAAGGCTGTTCTTCCCGTCCGAATCCCTGCAGCAGCGCTTTCAGTTCCTCATCTGACAGATGGGGAGTTTTCACGATGAAATCCTTTCGGCTCAGCGACACAGTAGACCGATGTTCCGGAAAACCGCCTCCCGCACGGCATTCACTGCAGGAGAATCTCCATAAAAATCGGGAAATAAGGCATCAATCCCATTATTATTATAAATAGGTTTGCTGGTAAAATAAAGTGTTTTTATCGAATAGTGCTTATTTCTTTGTGGGGGCTGCCGATATCCCGTCAGGAAGGTCGTTCGGTACAGATGGATCGAAACGGACAATTTCTGCAGTCCGATGCAGAGGTGGTGACGGAAAAGCGGTCGATCGGGGCCAGTCCCCGGTCGGGATCCTCGATTCGCTCCAGAATGATACGGGCGTTGTGTTCGATGGTTTCCCTGACCGTTTCAAGCGCCTCACGACTGGCCGTAGACAGGTCCAGCGTTTCCGGAGCATAGGCCAGATAGACGGGAGCGAACCGGATCTGCTCCGGAGGAGTCTTCCATGTGGACTGGGCGAAAAGGGCATAGAGCCCCAATTGCTGAGCATGTCCTCCGGAAGAATCCGGCTTTCCCGTTTTCCAGTCGAGAATCATGATGCCGTTGCCGGTCTTCAGAGCCACGTCGATCGTAACGTAAACGGGGAACTCATAGCCCTCGACGGATGCCGTCATGTATTCGAGGGCATCGTCATTCCTGAGAATGGCATCGGGACCAAGATTCCGGATCTGCCGGAATGCCGCGGAGAGAAAGAATCCGTCGATCGATGCCATTGCCCGGTCCACCAGTTTTTTCCACTGGTCGTCCGAGGTTTGTCTTTCGGGATCGTCGTGTTCGATCAGCACGACCTTGTTTTTGGGTGCAAGGGTCTTTCGCGGATGATCCCTGGATTCCCTGAAATCTTTCCGGAGCAGTTCCAGGAGTTGTGAGCGTACGGCGGAAGGATCGGATTCCAGGCCTTTCCGGAATGCGGAGAGAACTTCCTGGATGGTCTCGTGAACCCTGTTCCCGGTCCAGAGATAGCGGTTGGTCATTTTCTTGAGGCGGTACGCTTCCCTGGCAAGGGGGGAAGCGTCCTTTTCCCATCCACCCCAGGACCCGTATCGCGAGAACCAGTATTGTCGCTGGCATGTCTGAAACATGGAAGCCTGCGAGGGTGAGTAGGAAAAGCGGTTGACCAGTTCTGCCATGTCAGGGGAGTCCTTTTCCGGGGGGATCTGGCGGGTGAAGCATCAGACGCGTGAAGATGACGAGGAGGATTTCTTTTTTGTCCTGGACGGTTTTTCCTGCGGGGAAGTGACCTTGATGCGCAACCGGCAGAAACTGCAGATTTCGGAGTAGGATGGAGCTTCGCAAAGCTGGCAGTTGAAGGGCGGTGCTTCCCCCGGCTCTTTTTCCGGGTAAAATCGGTTTCTCCTGTCGAGAAACCCGAAATAGAAGGCCTGCTTTGTTCCGGGAGATTCCTTTTCGAGCAGGTTCATGATTTTTTTATAAAAGAGCTGTTTGGCATTCACCGACATCGGACATTCATGAACAACGTAGTCGATCCCGTTGAGAAACGAGTATGCAGCCATTTCTTTCTCTGTCAGACGGTTCAGTGGCTTCACCTTCCGGACCAGCCCCCCGTCGTCTGGCAATGCCGGATTCTGTTTTTCGAGATATCCATCCTGCCAGTGAAGGATATTGCCGAGAAGGCGGGATGCCTCATCGTCAAGGTTGTGGCCTGTCGCGACAACCTGGCATCCATGGGTCTTGGCGGCACGGTTGAAAAGGTGACGCTTTGAAACCCCGCATGCCGAGCATGGCGGCCTGTTGGTGACCTCAGAGATGTCTGCGACCGATCCGCCGGCCTCCCGGGTGATCTCTTCGATGTGCAGGGTAAGGTTCTTTTTCTGGGCAAACTGTCTGGTTTTCTCAAGGGAATCCACCGAATATTCCCCGATGCCCAGGTCCAGATGGTAGCCGATGGTCTGGTATCCGAGACGGTCCAGTATATCCCAGAGGGCCAGGGAATCCTTCCCGCCCGAGACTGCGAGGAGGATGCGCTCGGTTTTGGTGAACATCTGGAATTCGTCAATGGCCTTCCAGACCTGATCCATGAGGTAGGAATCGAAGCAGGGGGGGCAGAACGCCGCATTGTGGCGGGGCAGATCGATGACTGCCCTGGCACGGCAGACGCGGCATTTCATGAGGCGAATCCTCCACCGGAGATAACGGGACGGATCTCCACCTCTTCTTGCGGTGTGAGGGATTCGTCCGGAGTCAGGAGGGTGTTGCACTGGATCACGAGAACTGTCTCCGGATCAATTTCCATGTCTCTGAGAAGGGCGGAAACCTTCCTCCGGTAAGGGTGCTGAAATCGGATCCCGGTCTGCGCATTGTAGACCGGAATGGTTTCCGGAGAGCCGGATGGAAGTTTTTCATCTTCGGTCGGGCCAATATCTGGCTGAGACATATTTAGATCTCGTCATTCCAGTGATTTTGTCGGTAAAACATCATGGGAACAAGAACTCCAGGAGAGCATCTCCTGGAGAGAACCCATCCCGTTTCTGATCGAGTCCTCTTGGAGGGAGTCGAGAATTCCCCGCCAAGCCGATTATAGCAGACATGATCCGTGGGATCATTCCCTCTCCGGGTTTTGGCGGGTCCGGGGAGGAGAAGGAGCGGATCCCGCATTCTGAAAACCCAGCAAAGCCCCCTGCGTCAGACAGAACAGGACGAATCGGAACGCTCCGCTTCGCGTCCGGGGATCGGAGATCCCTGAAACGATCTCTGTGGCTTTTTGTGTGAGACCCTCATGACGGATTTTCGACAGGAGAGGTTCGGAGGGCGGTCTCATGTCCGGAGTGAAGGGGCGAAGAACCCTGAAGCGGAGGGTACAATCCGGAAGCTCCGGCACAAAACGCTTGAGCGACTCCCGAAGCTGGGGTGCCAGGAAGGAAAACTCCCGCTGCCGGATGGGGCTGTCCACCCCGATCACGAGTTGGTTCCCCGAAAATGAGAAGGGGTAGGAGTGCAGGGAGATCGATTCGGGGAAGGACCTGGACCATTCCCGGCGGATGGAGGCAAAGAGGAGATCTTCTGATGATGCCCACCGCGGAGCCATCCGGTTTGTCAACGATCCAAGGGAAACAAAGGACATATTCGCCCCGATTCCGCAAACAAGTTTGAATTTTTTCTTTGTCGTATGGCATAATACGCGCGGCCGGCCAGTGAAGGCAAGTTCCCGGCATCAGTGAGGTGGAAATCTCGGGGGGCGGAAAAGGCGATTTCCCGGTGTCCCGGTCGGGGTTGGTGCAAGGGACGCGGGAATGGCGTCTGAACGCCTCGGGATGCAGGACGGACAGAAAGCGGAGGGAGCGACACATGCCAGAGAATGGATCACCGGAATCGGAGAAGTCTGTTTCCTGGACGGAAGATGCGCAGGCCCTTCTGCGGAAAGTTCCGTTCTTTATCCGCAAGAACGTTGAAAAGGAAGCGGAGGAATATGTCAGGACGAATTCCCTTCCCAAGGTTGATGCCAGTGTGATCGCCAGGATCAAGTCGTCGAAGACGGAGCGCTCCGAAGAGCCTGCGCAAGTTCCTGCGGTCGAGGAGTCTCCGGTGGCGGTCGCCGCGGCTCCCCCGGAACCCTCCCCTGAGCCAGCCCTTCCCATTTCTGCTGCAGCTGAACGTTCTGTCAATGGGCAGGGGGAAACCCGTGTCTCTTCCAATCGGCCGGATGAAGGAGGACAGCGCGTGAACGAAGTGGCGCTTTCAAAGGATTTCTCGAGTTTTTCCCTTTTTCGTCTGGACCCCGCATGGAGGAAGCTCCATCCGACGGAAATGGGACATGGAAAGCGTGAATTCCATGAGATCGTCAAGTCGTACTCCAACCAGATATCGGTTTTCTCGTACTGTCTGGTCGGCCTGAACGGGACCGGGGACCTGCTTCTCTGGAGGACCGGAACGAGTCTGGAAGTTCTGCAGGAAATGACCGGAAAGATGCTTTCGACCTTTTTTGGCCGGTATCTTGTTACCGAGAAAAACTATATGGGGTATCTGACCCAGCAGAACAGCCGGGCCATCTTTACTCCGAACAAGAGCCGTTTTGTTCATGTGAAACCGATTGTCATGAGCCCTGAATGGCATCAGCTGGCCCCATTCATCCGGACTGTGATCGAGAAGGAAACGCGGGATATTGCCGCCCGTTTTCCCACCATCCGTCTGACGACCATGGCGAGTTATGGTCTTGATGAATCGGATTTTGTGCTGATTCTGGAAAGTGATTCTCCGGAGCAGCTGGTGGAATTCAATAACGCTTTTCAGGGAGGTCAGGTGTATCGCTATATTTCTTCTTCCCAGCGGGGAATTACGGCGATATCGAGATCCGTGTCCGATATTCTGGACCTTTTAGGCGGGTAAGGGGTTTTCTTGACGCAATAGTGCGCCCAATCAGGTTTTTCCTGGTCGAATGGAGGGAATTGATGGCGGAGCAGAGCCTTCTTCTTAACGCGACCTATGAACCGCTGAAGGTTGTTCCCTGGCAGAAGGCAGTGCATCTTTTCTTCCAGGGGAAAGTGGAGGTTGTTGAAACCTACGACCGTCTGATCTGTTCTGTTCATCTCTCCATGCGCGTTCCCGCAGTGATTCGCCTTTATCGTCTCGTCACTTTTCACCATGTTCGCCAGATGGTCAAGTTTTCTCGCGACACCCTTTTTACCCGCGACTGTTTCTCATGCCAGTATTGTGGAAAAAAATTCGAGAAACAGGATCTGACTTTCGACCATGTTTTTCCTGCGGCCCGGGGTGGGCCCAAAACATGGGAAAATATCGTGACCGCCTGCCGGAAATGCAACCACAAGAAATCCGGAAAGACCCCGGAGGAAGCCGGGATGCGTCTGCTGAAGAAGGCGCAGAGGCCCTTCTGGTCGCCCGCCATTCTGGTCATGATGAATCTGAATGCCCGTGGGCCCAAGATCTGGGAAAACTACCTGTACGATTCCTCGAGGACAGTTCTTGTTCCGGGTGTTTCCGATTCCCTGTAAGGATCAATGAAGTTGCCCGTGTCGGCTTTCCCCGATCAGTTTTTGCCGGATTGTCCGGACGATCGAAACGCCTTCCCTGATTTTGAGAATATAGGCGGCTGACAGGTAGAAACAGACTCCCGCCAGAATCGCGATGCCAATCCCCGTCAGGGTTGTTCCAATTGTTTTTTCTCCTCCGATCTTCGCTACCCCGTGCCAGAAAAGACGTACCGCACCATAAAGACAGACTGAGAGGAGCAGGACGGGAAGTGCGTTCCCGAAGATTTCCCAGGGAGCCCGAAGAAGGTACTTCCTGAGCCCGAAGAAGAGGACGGCATGATTGACGAGAGAGCCGGCCGAGATGCCAAGGGCCAGGGCAAAGATTCCGATTGATCGATAGAACAGGAAAGAAATGAGCAGGTTGGTGGCAAGACCCCAGAGTGCGGCCCAGACGGGGAAACGTGTGTCCTGGTGCGCATAGAAGGCCCGGACCAGAATCCGGACCCCTGAAAACGACCAGAGTCCCACGGCATATCCGAGCAATGCCTCTTCTGTCAGACGGGAGCTTCCCGACTGGAAGGCTCCGTGTTCGAAGAGAACCCTGATCAGGGGCTGGCCCAGGGCGACCAGTCCGGCGGCTGCCGGGAGCATGAAGAAAAAGGACAGACGATAGGCGTCCGAGAGCGTTCTGGTGGCTTTTTCCACCCCCTTTTCTTCAAGTGTCTGCCGTGCGAGGACGGGAAGAATGACGGTCGCGATCGCAGCGCCGATGATACCCAGCGGAAACTGGATGAGTCTCATGGCGTAATACAGTGCGGAAATGGTTCCCGGCATCAGGAGCGAGCCAAATACAGTCGCGATGAGCAGATTTCCCTGGGTGACCCAGAGGCCTCCGATGGAAGGGAGAAGAAGCTTCAAGACTTTTCGGGTTCCGGGATCCCGGACCGCGTCCGGAATGCGCACATCAGCCTCAAAATGAATCTGCCCTTGTTTCAGTGAAGGCCATTGGACGATCCATTGCAGGAGTCCTCCCAGGACAACCCCGAATGCCAGTCCGTAAACCCGGTGCCCGAACGTGAAGGCGGTCGGAAGAAATGCCCCGATGATGAGCCCGATCGAAAAGAAAAGAGGGGAGAGTGCCGGTACGAAGAAGCGACCCTGGACATTCAGGGCTCCCATGGCCAAGGCTGAAAAGGAAATGAACAGAAGGAAGGGGAACATGATCCGGATCAGCGTCGTTCCCAGCGACAGGGTGTCCGCCTGGTGAGTATAGCCGGGGGCCAGGAGTTTCAGAAAATAAGGGGCACCCCATTCTCCGACGAGGAGAATGAGAAGGAGGAGGAGCGAAAGCGTAATCCCGACAGAGGTATAAAGTCGTGACGCTTTCTTTGTTCCCTGTTCCCGGAGTGTGCGGGTCAGGGCCGGGATGAATGCCGAGGAGAGCGTGCCTTCGGCGAACAGTTCTCGAAGCATGTTGGGGATGCGGTACCCGATGTAAAAGAGATCGGACTCCTGTCCGGTTCCAAATCCGTAGGCAATGACCATGTCCCGGAGGAATCCGGCGATTCGGGAGAGGAATGTGGCAGCTGTCACGGACAGGATCCGGTGACGGATTGGCTTGTGTTCGCCTGTTTCTTCGGCGGGACCCGAGGGCGGGTCCGGTTTCTTGACGTTTTCCAAAAGTTCCATTATATTCCAAGGGTTGTGAATTTTTCGCCCCCGGACCGGGGGGGGCCAGTATATCCGTATTCTTCATGCGAAGACGATGAAAGGAGTTTCCGTTGGCGTCCCACAAGGCTACACTCAAGGATATCAAGCAGAACGAAAAAAGAAGGGCCCGGAATCGTCAGGCAGTCTCGATGATCCGCACGATGGCCCGGAAGGTGGAATCCCTCGTGGCCGAAGGGAAAAAGACGGAAGCAGTTGCCGCCCTTGGACAGGTCGTTCCGGTCATCGATCATGCCGTCAACCGCCGGATCCTGCATCGCAATACGGCTTCCAGGAAGATTTCCCGCCTCACCCTGAAGATCAACGCACTGTCCTGATTGTTTGGCCTGCGTCTCCCTTTCCGGGGGACAGGGCCCACATTCCGATGAAGAAGCGAGCCATCGTGAGTTGGGGATCGCATCCGGACTTGAGTTGCAGATCCGCTTCCCTGAGTCGCATATAGCCTTTTCGAAGCGTCCGGGCCGACATCTTTTTCCCGACAGCGAGCGCCTTTTCCGCCACAAAGGCTGGAAGTTTTGTCCGGTCGGCAAGGGATTGTACGGCATTCGGACCTTTGGACAGGAAGTGTGCGAGAACGTACAGTCTCCACTGCCTGTTCCAGATGCTCAACTGTCCAAGAGGCGTTTGTCCGTTTTCGACAAATCTCTCCCATTGACTGAATGCCCTCCTGTCTTTTTTCTCCCAGGAATCAAAAATCTTGAAGATGGACTCAAGGGGATCTGACAGTCCAAGACGCTCCAGATCCTTTGCGGTGACGGGGCTGTCCCCGTGTCCTTCGGAAAAAGCGATCCTGTCCATGAAAGATGAGATCTGGCCAAACTGGTCCGAAAATCCCCTTCCCAGAATCTCCGCCGTTTCGGGGGAAAGACGCAGGTTTTTTCTCCCGGCCATGATATGGATCCAGTCAAGTGTTTCCATTGTTCTGGATTTGGGTTGTTTGGGGAGGCCGGCCCGGAAAACCCGAATCAGTTCCGATAGGGGCTCCGCTTTTCGTTCGGAGATCTCGAGAACGACGGTGAGAGACCCGTTCGAAGATGATGAAAGAAGAGAGGAGAGGCTCTTTTTCTCGAGAAGTCCCGGAGATTTTTCAGACTGTGTGACCCAGAGAAGGCGTTTTTTTCCGAAAAGCGGGCGTTCCTTCAGAAGAGACATCAGGTATTCGACGGAAACGTTCATGCCGGATTGCATTTCGGTATTGAGCTCCGATTCTTCCGGATCCCGAAACAGGAGGTTCCGGATGCGTTCGGCAGACCATGCCGTCAGGAGAGGATCGTCCGGAATCAGCGCGATGATCGGTGGAACGCTCTTTTCCCTGAAGAGCTGGAGTGCGGAGTGGATCATGGCAGTGTTCCCGGGACTGCCCCGGGGCCTCCGGGCGTCATGGGAGATGCGGGAGATCCGGGTAGCGGAGCGTTTGCGGTCGGCGTGCCGACCGTCTGGTTCTGGATCGGAATGTAGGCAGACGATCCGATGTTGTGGGCCATCTGCTGGATCAACCTGTTTGCCGCGTTCTGGGAGGCGGCGTTCAGCGCATATTGCTGGGTCTGCTGGAACAGGGCCAGGTTCTGGTTCATGTACATCGGAGCGGTCCCCATGACGGACCCTCCTGTCCAGAGGACCTGCCCGTTGAAGGCCACGAGTTTTGCGGACAGGATCACTTCCACCTGGAATTGTTCGATTCCCACCACGCTGGAAAGAGCGAAAGGGATTTCCATGACGGCGACCACGACGCCTGTCAGAACGACGTCGGCTCTCTTCGGATTGTTGACCAGCGATATCCCCGAAGTCCGCTGAATCGTGTCTTTCAGAACCTGCGTGACCTCGGTTTCCACCAGGGGGTAGATGGTGTTGTTGTGAAATGTTTTGACGGCCATCGAAACCTTGCGCGAAAAGCCCAGCTTGATCGTTTGGGGGGTCTGTGTGACCCCCCCCAGCGTCATCGGGTGATATCCGCATCCCATGAGGGTCAATGGCAACAGCATGAGGCCCCACAGCCCGGGGAAGAATTTCGTTTTCTTCCGGGGAATCATTGGGGGGAGACGACGAGGTTGAGAAGTTTTCCGGGAACGAAGATCTCTTTTTTGATCTTCATGTTCGCGATGTTCCGCTGGATTCGTTCGTCTTCCAGGGCGACTCTGAGAAGATCGGCCTGGGAGGTCTCTGGCGAAAGCATGAATGTCGCCCGGAGTTTTCCGTTGATCTGGATCACGTAGGGAATCTCGTCCCTGAGCAGCGCTTCCGGATCGGCCTCAGGCCAGGGCTGGCTGCACAGGAGACCGGGATACCCCATGATCGAATACAGGTGCTGGCTCAGATGGGGCGCGAATGGAGAAAGAAGCAGGAGAAGGGTGGTATACCCCTCCTTCAGAAGGGCCAGGTCGGTCCTGTCTTCGGCTCCCCCGTTTCCCAGGGTGTTGAGAAGTTCCATAAGGCGGGCAATGGCCGTATTCATCTGGGCATTCGACTCCAGGTCGAATGTGACCTCCCGGATGGTTTCATGAATCTTCGCCCGAAGGGATTTCTGTCCGGAGGAAAGTGTCTCCCGTTCAAATGATGTATCGGGTGGCACGGATCGGATTTTCCCGGCGAGATCGGCGATCCGCTGGTAAAGTCTTCCCAGAAAGCGGTATGCGCCCTCCACCGCCTTGTCGTCCCAGGCAAGATCCTTGTCCGGTGGAGCCGAAAACAGGGTGAACAACCGGACCGTATCGGCACCATAGCGTTCCACGAGGTGGTCCGGATCCACCACATTGCCCCTGGATTTGGACATTTTGGCCCCATCTTTCAGGACCATTCCCTGGGTCAGAAGGGAGCGGAACGGTTCCTCCGCATCGAGAAAGCCCAGATCCCTGAGCGCCCGCGTAAAGAAGCGGGAATAGAGAAGGTGCAGGATCGCATGTTCGACTCCCCCGATATACTGGTCGACCGGGATCCATTGATTCACGCTGCCGGGGGAAAAGGGAGCGGATGTATTCCGGGGATCCGTGAACCGGAGAAAATACCAGGAGGAATCCATGAACGTATCCATTGTATCGGTTTCCCGGACCGCCGGAGCGCTGCATCGGGGACATGCGGTCCGGAAGAAGGTTTCGATTTCCCGAAGAGGGGACCCCCCTTTTCCGGTAAAAGTGACGTCCCTTGGGAGAATGACGGGGAGCTGTTCCTCCGGAACCGGAACCGTTCCGCACCGGTCGCAGTAAACGATGGGAATGGGGGTCCCCCAGTACCGCTGTCGCGAGATTCCCCAATCCCGCAGTCGGAAGGTGACCTGGGATCGCCCCTGTCTCCGGTGTTCCAGTTCCTTGACGATGGCTTCTTTGGCCTTGTCGTTCGGGAGCCCGTCAAACTGTCCCGAACCGGAAAGCCTGCCGGGACCGACATAGGCTTCGGCCAGTTCTCCCGTCCCGGACTGTGTTTCTGGCAGAATGACCTGTCTGACGGGAAGGCTGTATTTTTTTGCGAACTCGAAGTCCCGTTCGTCGTGGGCGGGAACTCCCATGACCGCACCGGTTCCATAGGATGCCACGACAAAATTTCCGGCCCACAGGGGAATGCGTTCTCCTGTCAGGGGATGGATGACCTTGAATCCCGTATCGATACCTTCTTTTTCTTCAACTTCCGTATTTTTCTCAACGGTTCTTTTTCTCAGGGTTTCCCGAATGAAATTCTCCACCCGTTCTTTTTGAGGACTCTGGGGGAGAAGGGCCTCAAGGAAGGGGTGCTCGGGGGCGATGGTGACAAATGTCACTCCGAACAGGGTGTCGGGTCGGGTGGTGAAAACGTTCAGTTCCCGACCGGTCCCGTCGACGATGAAGCGGATCTCCGCACCCTGTGACCGGCCAATCCAGTTCTCCTGCATGACGCGGACCTTTTCGGGCCATCCGGAGAGTTTCTCGAGTCCATCCAGCAGCTCCTGGGCATAATCCGTGATCCTGAGGTACCACTGTTCCATCGGGCGCAGGACGACAGGGGACTTGCACCTCCAGCAGAACCCGTCCTCCACCTGTTCGTTCGCAAGAACGGTGGCGCAGGAATCGCACCAGTTCAGAAGGCCCTCTTTTTTGTAGGCCAGGCCCTTCTCGTAGAACTTCAGGAAGAACCACTGATTCCATTTGTAGTACTCGGGAAGGCAGGTGGCGACTTCCCTCGACCAGTCGTACGAGAATCCGAGTCTCTTCAGCTGTTCCTTCATGTGGGAGATGTTCTGTTCTGTCCAGATTGCCGGATGGATTCCCCTCTGCGTGGCGGCATTTTCGGCGGGGAGTCCGAAGGCATCCCATCCCATGGGGTGCAGGACGTTGAACCCTTGCATCCTTTTGTAACGGGCCAGCGCATCTCCAATGGAGTAGTTGCGGACATGCCCCATATGGATTCGCCCGGAAGGGTAGGGAAACATCTCAAGACAGTAGAAGGAAGGGCGGTCATTTTCCATGGAAAGGGAAAACGCGTTTTTCCCGTCCCATAGCCGCTGGACGTCCGCTTCGATTTCATGAAAGGGGTATAGGCTGCTCACGCTGATCCTCTAAAGGGAGTAAGGGAAACGTCATTCTGATCGATCATACTAACAGATTTTTTTGAACTTCTGAAAGGATCCGGATCGGCATTTGTTCTGGATGTTCCGCAATGGAGGACGGGTAAAATCTTGGGAGAGGCCTTGAGAATGGAACTCATGTAAGGATATAATCGCAAAGTTTCTCGAAAACGTTTTTTCGATATCTTCCAAAGTTTTCTTCAAGGTTCCTTTCCGGAATGCGCCCGTAGCTCAGCTGGATAGAGCAGTAGACTACGAATCTAAAGGTCGGGGGTTCAAATCCCTCCGGGCGCGCCATCTTCACGAGACTTTCCCGCCCGATAATTCAAGCCACGTCAATATCCGGACAATATCCCGCACCTAATAATATACGGAATAGAGTATTGATTGTTGATATACTTAATAGAGTATATTTACGAATATTCAAGATAGAGTATAATGAGTCGAAATACGCTGACTGGTGTAGCGATGGATATTCACTGGAGGTTCGTCATGGATCAGATTGCCCGGACGCCCAAGCAGCTGGGCGAAGCTCTGAAACGGGAACGCCGAAAGCAGGGACTCACCCAAATGGGTTTGGGGAAAAAGACAACGCTCAGACAGGCCACGATTTCCGCCGTTGAGAATGGGGAACCGGGCACGCAACTTCGTACAATATGTGACATGATGGCGGTATTGGGCCTGGAATTTGTCATCCGTCGTCGCGATGAAGGCAAGACGAAAAGCATCGAGGATATTTTCTGATGGCGCGACGTCGTACCTATACCCCCCTCAATGTGTATCTGAATGGACGTCTGGTTGGTCGGCTCAATCGGCAAACCAGCGGGGCCATCGATTTTAAATACGACAGTTCATGGCTGGGCTGGCGCGATACCATGCCCGTCTCACTCTCATTGCCCTTGAGGGAAGATCGATATATCGGTGATCCCGTTTTGGCTGTGTTCGACAATCTATTGCCCGACAATGACCTCATTCGTAGCCGTATTTCCCAAAATGTCCATGCCGGAGGGGTCGATGCTTTCAGCCTTTTATCCGTGGTCGGGAGGGACTGTGCGGGGGCGCTGCAGTTCTTGCCGGACGGTATAGACCCCAATGCCCCTGGAGTTGTCAAAGGGAAACCAATAGATGATTCGGATATCGCCTCCATTCTCGGCAATCTCATTTCAGTCCCTCTGGGACTGTCCGAGGACGAAGATTTTCGTATATCGCTGGCAGGGGCTCAAGAAAAGACGGCACTGTTGTCCTGGAATGGGCGTTGGCATAAACCCCTTGGATCAACGGCGACGACGCATATCTTGAAGCCTCAAATAGGGCATCTGCCAAATGGAATCGATTTGTCTTACAGCGTTGAAAATGAATTCCTCTGTTTGAAATTGACCAAGGAATTGGGATTGCCCAGCGCAGAAGTGGAGATAGCAACGTTTGAAAGCAAAAAAGTTCTTGTTGTTGAACGTTTCGATCGGATCTGGACAAAAGACCATCGTCTGCTACGACTACCGCAAGAAGATTGCTGTCAGGCCCTTGGTGTGCATCCAACGCATAAATATGAAGCCGACGGGGGGCCTGGAGTCCCTGATCTGCTGCATCTGCTCAAAGCGAGCGACAATCCCGAAGAAGACCAAAAAATGTTTTTAAAGGCGTTGGTCGTCTTTTGGTTGATTGGAGCAACGGATGGTCATGCGAAAAACTTCAGCATCCATCTGAAACCGGGAGGTGGGTTTCGGCTTGCCCCCATTTACGATGTGATATCGGCACAACCAAGTGTCGATGCAGGACAAATCCGGCAAAACAAGATGAAACTCGCCATGTCGGTCGGTAAAAATCGCCACTATGCAATGTCCACGGTTATGCCACGTCACTTTATTCAGACGGTTGAATGCTCTGATATCGCCGTATCGCTCGTGGAAGACGTGTTCAGTACGATCTTTTCGAAGGCGGACGAAGCCGTCAGAAATGTTTTGACAGGCCTTCCGAACGAATTTCCCAAAAAGATTGCCCATTCTATTTTAAATGGATTTGAAAATCGTTTGAGGTCACTCAAGGCAGGGTCTTCCTGGTAAAAGCAGGGGGATCGGGTGCCCTTTCTGGTATCAAGCCATGATTCTCTTGCGACTGCAATGGCTGGAGATATTCGATTTCAGACAGAGCCTTTCTTCTCGGACGCGAAGAATCTGGAGAATACCGACCGGAACGATGCGAACATCCGTTCCTGTCTTTTCAGTGCGATCTCCAGCAGACGCTTCATGAGAGAATTGTCCATCGCTTCCTTCATCTTCAGAAGATGGCTCTCAAGAACCGTCCCGAAGCTCCTCATCTCATCCATTCTGGTATTGAGAGCCATCATGTTTTCCGTGACCCTCTGAAGTTCGGAGCGGATCAGCCCGATCGTCCGGTCGATCTCCTCCACGGACTTTCTCGTCCGGTCCGACAGCTTCTTGATCTCGTCCGCCACCACCGCGAAACCCCGTCCCGCCTCCTTCGCGTGGGCCGCTTCGATCGCCGCGTTGATCGAAAGAAGGTTCACCTGGGTCGAAATTTCCTTGATCTCCTTTCCGATCCCTGAAATGTCGTTCAGCACCGTTCTGAAGTGCTCCAGGTTCGCAAGTACCATCCGTCCGTCGGAAATCAGCTCCTGAACATTGACTCGATCCCGGTAGTCTTCCAGAGCTTTCGCCAGATTCGACACATTTTCGTCGTTCAGTCTCTTGACCTCTTCGAACTGGGAAAGATAGCTCTTGAGAAACGACAGGTTTGTCAGGATTTCTCCCAGCTCATAGCGCCCATCGTCTGACGAGCTGGTTTTTTTCGTTGGAGACAATCCTCGGTTTGAGGCAGACATCCCTCCCTCTCCTCATCTAAAGATGCATTGTGTCGATGCCGCAGCGGATCCCGCCGATCCAGTCCAGGAACTTGCCCACGTGCTCTTCCCGGAAGATGGAGCCGTGCTGGGGCGCGATCATCCGGACCGGAAGCTTCCGGACCCGGGCGAGCCAGGACTGGATGACCCGGTTCGTCGGA
>DAIEST010000152.1 GCA_027346125.1 Leptospirillum sp.
GATCCAAAACGAAAGAAAGAAGGACGAATGACAAGACCGGATGGCCGAACTGTCGATAGCTTGCGCCCGCTCAATATGCTGCCTCGTGTCAACCTGTATGCGGAAGGAAGCGTGCTGGTCGAAATGGGGAACACAAAGGTTCTCTGTACCGTGAGCGTGGAGGAGAGGGTTCCTCCTTTTCTGAAGGATCTGGGAAAGGGGTGGGTTACGGCCGAATACGGGATGTTGCCCCGGGCGACTCATGAGCGGAACCAGCGGGAAGCGGCAAAAGGGAAGCAGACGGGCCGGACCCAGGAGATTCAGCGACTGATCGGCAGGAGTCTCCGGTCCGTTGTCGACACCCGACGGATGGGAGCCAGAACGCTGACGGTAGACTGCGATGTCCTGCAGGCGGACGGTGGAACCCGCACCGCGTCCATCAGCGGGGGATTTGTCGCAATGTGTCTTGCGTTCCGTGAATTGTACGATCGTGGGCTTTTGTCCGAATGGCCGGTCCGGGAATATCTTGGTGCTGTTTCGGTCGGTGTGGTGGAAGGGGATGCGGTGCTGGATCTTTGTTATACCGAAGACAGCGCTGCGGAGACCGACATGAATCTGGTCATGACCGAATCCGGATCGTTTGTCGAGATTCAGGGTACGGCGGAGGAATCGCCGTTTTCCCGGGAAACGCTGCATCGTCTTTTGTCCCTCGGGGAGAAGGGGATCCGTGAAATTATCGCTTTCCAGCATTCCCTCGTTTCCTTCCCCGCGGGCATTCGCTCTTGAAGCCCTTCCTGCTGGCAACGGGGAACTCCCATAAGCTGAAGGAGTTTCAGGCCCTTCTGCCGGAAAATGTGTGGATCGGGATGCCGCCGGAGGAGATCCGGTTTCCACCGGAAACGGGGGAAACCTATTTCCAGAATGCGTTTCTGAAAGCAACCGCCTGCCTCCCTGCGCCGGGGCACTGGATTATTGCCGATGATTCCGGACTCGAGGTGGATGCGCTGGAAGGGCGACCCGGTCTGCTCTCCGCACGATATGCGGGAATGGGGGCCAGCGGTCTGATGAACTGCCAGGCGCTGGCAAGAGAGATGAAAGAGATTCCGCCGGAAAGGCGGACAGCCCGGTTCCGCTGTGTCCTTGCGGTTCTGGACGGGGATCGGGGGACGCTGGTGGCCGCCGCCCAAGGAATCGTGGAAGGCCGACTGACCCGGGGAATTCTTGGGGAAGGCGGGTTCGGATACGATCCCCTTTTCATTCCCGACGGATACCAGGTGACGTTCGGAATCCTTCCCGAGGCGGTCAAGAACAGGGTTTCGCATCGCGCCCGGGCTGTTTCCGGCCTGCTTGCGATCCTTGGTCTTCCCGGGGAGGCCAGGCGATGAGCCCGTCCCGCCAGCGATCATCCCCTCCGTGGGGGCAATGGTTATGGGTCAGCCTGCCTTCCCAGACGCTGACCGAGGAGGACTGCCGGTGGCTCAGGGAGATCCGTCCGGCCGGAGTTGTCCTGTTTGCCGAGAACGGTCGCGATGGGGAAAAGGTTCGTCATCTGATCGCCGGAATCCGGGAACTCCTGGCCCCGGACGATGTCTGGATCGCCATCGACCAGGAGGGGGGACGGGTTGAGCGGCTGAAGGAGGGCGTCCCGCTTCTTCAGCCGATGCGCCGTCTCGGGGAGAAGGGGGATCCCGTTCCTGTCTTCGAATCGGCCTTCCGGCTTGGGACCGCACTCCGGAAGATCGGTATCGATGTGGATTTTTCCCCTGTTCTGGATGTGGACTCCAATCCGGACAATCCGGTCATTGGAGACCGATCCTTTTCCGGAGACCCCTGGAAGGTCCAGAAACTCGGGATGGCGTTTGCCCACGGTCTGATCGCATCCGGTATCGTGCCATGCGGAAAGCATTTTCCCGGACATGGGGATACCGTACTGGACTCCCATCTCGATCTGCCGACTGTCGATGCCCCGGAGTCTGTCCTGGAGACAAGGGAATGGCTTCCTTTCGAACATGCGGTCTTTGGGGGGATTCCCCTGATCATGACGGCGCACGTTCGCTACCCCGCGATCGATCCCCGCTGGCCGGCGACCATGTCCAGCCGGATCCTCAAGGGAATTCTCCGGAAGCGGTTCGGGTTTTCCGGGGTTCTTCTGTCGGATGACCTTTCCATGGCCGGGGTGGGAGCCTATTTCCCTTTGCCGACGATCGTTGAGCGCTCGCTTCGGGCAACCTGCGACGGTCTGCTTGTCCTGAAGAACCGGGAACGGGCAACCGGGACGCTGGAAGCCATCCGGAAACTCGCCTCGGGTCACCCCGTTTTCTGGGAACGGCAGTTGAAACGGTCATTGGACCGGTTGGACCGTCTTCGTACGATCGTCAGGCAGGAAAGGGTTCATGCCGATGGATAACCGTTCCGGGGATTCGGGGGAGAAGAGGGACCTTCCTTTGCTCCGCGGGGGGGTGGCTCTTTTTGATTCCGGTATCGGTGGCCTGACCGTTCTCCGCCACTTTCTGGACCGGTTCCCCTCGATCCCCTTTGCGTATCTGGGGGATACGGCGAGATTCCCTTACGGGACCAAGTCGCGGGAGACGATTCTTCGTTTTGCCCGGGAAGACGTTCTTTTTCTGAAAGAGCTCGAGCCCGCACTGATCGTTGCGGCCTGCTTTACGGTCTCAAGCCAGGTTTTCCCGGATCTGGGGGAGGAGTGCCAGCCTCTGCCGGTGGTGGGGGTTCTCGACGCCGGAGCGCGGGCCGCCTGCAGGGCTACAAAGTCCGGTTCCATCGGAGTGCTGGCAACGGAAGGGACCATCCGGAGCGGGGCCTATCCCTCGGTGATTCGGGGTCTTGCCGGCGACGGTCTCCGGGTTGTCGGGCAGCCATGTCCCCTTTTTGCGCCACTTGTCGAGGAAGGGGTGATCGATGATCCCATCGCCAGACTGGTGGCGCTCCGTTATCTTGAACCGTTCCTGACCCGGTACAAGGATGTGGATACGATCATTCTGGGATGCACTCACTATCCCCCCCTGAAGGCTGTACTGGAGTCCATCCTTCCGGGGGTGCTATTTATCGATCCGGGGTTTGAACTGGCCCGCGAGCTGGAGGAATCCGGAAGTCTCAGAAATCTGGAAAGCGGAGAGGATCCGGTTCGAAGGTTCTATGTGACAGACAGTCCGGAGCGGTTTATCAGGATTGGTCAGAAACTGTTGGGTCGAAGTATCGGGGAGACCCCCCAGGTACTGACTCTTCCCGATCCGCCAGAGACTGGGCGGCCTTCAGAAAATGCTTCAGAAACAGCCGGGAAAGCGGATGATCGGTTTGCCGCTCGGGATGCCACTGGATACCCAGAAAGAATGGGTGTGACGGGTCGGTAAACCCTTCGATCAGGCCATCCGGGCTTCTGGCGAACGGAACGAGGCCTTTTCCCAGGTCTTCCACCCCTTGATGATGAAATGTGTTGACCGGGGGGGATTCCCTCGGGATCCAGCCGATCGGCTGTTCGAGAAGGATCGGATGTTCTCCCGATGCGTGTTCCGGAAGGGCCGGATTCTCGCTGGCCAGGTCCTGGACGAGTGTGCCTCCACGATGGACATTCATGGTCTGGAATCCGCCACAGATGCCAAGTACCGGTTTCTGAAGACGTTCGAACAGAGTGAGCAGACCTGTTTCGAGCGCCACGCGTTCGTCCGGCATGATGGTGTTTTTCCAGAAAGTCCTTTTCCGGCCGTACCGGCGGGGATCGATGTCGGGTCCGGATCCGGAGAGGAGCAGTCCGTCAAGGAAACTCCAGGATGAGATACCAACATGGCTGGAAAACGGGATGATGACAGGAAGAGCACCAGCAGAAGCGACGTAATCGACATAAGCTTCTTTCAGGAAGTACCGGGCATGACGCCCGGTCTCCGCTGGTTCAAAATCAGATGTGATGCCGATCAGGAGTTTCTTTTTATCGCTCTTCATTGGAGTGGGTGCTGGTCCTGGAACCTGACGAAGGACCTCTCCGTGTCGAAAAAGAGGAACGGTTTCCGCCATGGGAGCTGCGGTTCTGTCCGGGACGATCCGAACGAAAACGCCCGTCTCCCCGTGGACCGCGGTCTCCGGCATATCCTGTCGAAGGTTTGCGATCCGACCGGACAGGGCGTCTGAAACTTTGTTCGGTGATCGGGATGGAAAGCGGTGAATGGGGAATGGTTTTTCCGGTCAGCGTTTCGATCAGCCGGACCACATCCCTGTCGGCCGGGTGAAAGAAGGAAAGGGCGCGACCGGATCTTCCGGCACGACCGGTCCGACCGATCCGGTGCACGTAGTCTTCCGCCGTCTGTGGAAGGTCGTAGTTGATGACGTGTGTGATGCCATCGATGTCGAGTCCTCTTGCGGCCACATCCGTTGCGACGAGAACTTTCAGGTCGCCTTTTCTGAAACGGCTCAGAACGCGGTTCCTGACTGGCTGGGACTTGTCCCCGTGCAACGCGTCGGAAGGGAATCCGGCTTCGTTGAGGGCGATGGAAAGGTCTTCCGCGCCTCTTTTGGTCCGCGTAAAGATGATGACCTGACCCGTTTCGTCTTCACGGGTATCCAGCACTTTTTTCAGAAGCCCCAGTTTCTGGGATCCATGGGATACCGTAATCCATTCCTGATGAATCTGCTCCGATGATGTGCGCTCGGGTTCGACGCGTACAACGACCGCATCGTTCTGGAATGTTCCGGCAAGCTGCTGGATGCGCGGAGGACATGTGGCCGAGAAGAGAAGTGACTGACGGCCCTTGGGAAGATGGTTGACGATCGTCTGGATATCCGGGAGAAAGCCCATGTCCAGCATCCTGTCGGCTTCGTCGATGATGACGAGAGAGGCCTGGGAGAGAGAGATGTTGTTCCGTCTCAGATGATCCAGAAGGCGTCCGGGAGTGGCGACGACCAGATCCCAGCTTCGCTTCAGGTTCCGTTCCTGGCGGATGAAATCCACTCCGCCGACGAGAAGGACCGCGTTGGTGTGCAGATACTTTCCGTAATCCCTGGCCGCCTGGTGGATCTGGTTGGCAAGTTCACGGGTCGGGGACAGGATAAGCGCCCGGGTCCGAAGACCGTGCCGCCGCCCTTCCGCGATCTTGTGGAGAACCGGCAGCAAGAAACCGCCTGTTTTTCCCGTTCCCGTCTGTGCAATTCCCAAAAGGTCACGTCCATCGAGGACATGGGGAATGGACTGGCGCTGGATGGGGGTTGGGATCTCGTGGCCCAGGTCGCTGAGGGCGCGGAGGATCTCTGAAGAAAGACCGAGTGTTTCAAAAGTCATGACAATTCCTTGTATTTGAGTGAAGTGAGAGAATGCGTTCTTTCCGCCTTTGCGCCTCTGATCATGGGCTCAAAGCCCAGAAGAGGTGACCGGCCAAGGCGTGCAGGAAAAGATCGCACTTCCTCTCATACGTCATGTCTGACGGGAGGTATTTCAGGCAGGTCAGGAACGATGTTCGGCGTGGTGAACGACAGTAAACAGGTTTGCCATGTGGCATCCCTTGGAGGATTATACGATCAACTGGCCCCGGATTTCAAGGGGGAGCGATTTGAGATCTCCTGAAAGTGCCCGACAGTCCTTTGTTTCCGAGCGTCTCCCCGTATTCGGGATGCTTGAGAAAGATGGAAAATGGTCATCGGATTGGGGCAGGCCGGGAGGAAAATTCTCTTTTCCGGTCAGGAGTCTGCTTGAGGGGGCCGGGAAATTCGACTACAATGGGCAAGATGTATCCCGAGAATGGACTTGCTTTATAGACCATGATAGCTGATTCCTGCTGGCATTCCGGATTTGTTTTTCCGGGAGGGGCCACTGGAGAGAACTGTTGCGTGAAAGGAGAATAGCTTGAAGAATCCTCTGGATTCCCTCTGGGGAACAGTGATTTCCGGATTTGTGCTGACCGGCATCCTGTTTTTTGTGGTACGCGCCCTCGTTAATGCCTGAAAGTCGGTCGTTGTGTCAGCGTTTTTGAACAAATGGGGCGTTTTTGCTCGCCAATCATAGAACAAGGAGTTTATTCAGATGGAAAAAGAAGCCGCAGAACTGATTGTCCGGTGGGGACATTTCCTTGCGGGAATCATGTGGATCGGTATTTTGTACTACTTCAACTTCATTCAGGTGCCGTTCCTGAAGGCCGTTTCCCCGGAAGGGAAGGCGGAAGCGTTCAAGCACCTTGTTCCCCGTGCGCTTTTCTTCTTTCGGTGGGCTGCTCTCCTGACCGTCCTTTTCGGTCTGTCCATCCTGGGGCAGCGCGGCATTCTCCTGGATGCCTATGCGCTTCATAAAGGCGCTGCCGTCATCGGTATGGGGGCATGGCTTGGCACGATCATGCTGTTGAATGTCTGGGGTCTGATCTGGCCAAACCAGAAGCGCGTTCTCGGAATCGTCCAGGCGACGCCGGAAGAGAAAGCAAAAGCTGCCCGGATTGCGTTCCTGGCTTCCAGGACCAATACAATGCTTTCCATCCCCATGCTCTTTTTCATGGGTGCATCGAGCCACGGAGCCGTTCTCTTTCACTGACTCCTGTTTCTCTGACGCTTTCAAGACGCCGGAGGCCTGTTGATGGGCCTGCCGGCGTTTTTTTTGAGGACCGCACCATTTCCCGGGCCGGAGTTCCCGCTTATCCCGCTATGGGGTATGGCTCTTTGTGGTCAGACGTGTGAAAGCGTGTACTGAAGGACATATCCGAATGCGAGAAGCCCTATGACAGCTTTTGCGACCATGACCAGAATCTTGGTTGCGTGATGCCAGTTTCCGTGCGGGTCGGGGGCCGGTTTGCCGGAGACCGCACGGGATGAATCGGGAGACGCCGTCTTCCGTGTCACTGGAGGATCTTCTTCAGGCGAATGGACAAGGGGAGGGACCCCGGCTCGGCCGGAAGGGTTGAAGCGCCGAATTCGTAGTACAGGGGAACTGCGGTGGGAATGTTGACCTCGAGAATCTCTTTGGGAGACAGCTTCTCCAGTACCATGACAATGGCCCGCAGACTGTTCCCGTGCGCGACGACGAGACAGTTCTCTCCCCGGAGAAGGGCAGGAAGGATCTCTCCTTCGAAATAGGGAAGGACGCGTTCCGCCGTTGTCTTGAGGCTCTCTCCTCCCGGAGGGCTGATGTCGTAGCTCCGTCTCCAGATATGGACCTGTTCCGCTCCGAACTTCACGGCAGTCTCATCCTTGTCGAGACCCTGAAGGTCACCGTAATGCCGTTCGTTCAGGGCCGTTGTCCTGACAACGGGAAGTGTCGTCAGTCCTGCCGTATCCTGGATGATCCTGAGCGTTTCCTGCGCGCGTCTGAGCATGGATGTAAATCCCTTGTAGAACGGGATTCCGGAGAGGTGCGATCCGGCCCGGCGGGCCTCCTCTCTTCCCAGGTCGGTCAAATCGACGTCGACCCATCCTGTAAAACGGTTTTCAAGATTCCACTGGCTTTGTCCGTGCCGGACAAGAACCAGTTTCCCGGGTTCATGAGCGGGTGTGTTTTTGTGTGGGTCGATCAACGTATCCTCGCCGATCCTGTCGGAAATGGAAGAGTGAATGTGTCCAGGAGGTGTCTTTTGGCAGAAGAGGTCATTTTCCTGGATATCCCCCGATGGGGCAGGGATGGTTTCCTGACGGTGGAATAATGCAGAAAGGGCACTCTCTTTTCAAGAAGTGCGACGGGGTAGAGACGGCATGCCATCATGAAAGCCGCTCATCTTTCCGGCGATTGGCCGGCAATGGGGCCGCTTCTTCCGCATGATAGGAAGAGCGGACGAGTGGACCCGATGCGACAGAATCATATCCCAGAGAGAGTCCGACCTGTTTCCATCGGCTGAATTCGTCCGGAGAGACGTACCGTACAAGGGGCATATGATCCCGCGACGGCGGAAGGTACTGTCCGATGGTCACCATACTGCAGCCTGCCTGGCGCAAATCCCTGAGGACGGACAATACTTCCTCGTCCTGTTCTCCCAGTCCCAGCATGATGCCGGATTTCATCGGTATCCCGGGATGTTTGGCGTGATACGAGGACAAAAGTTCCAGGGAATGGCGGTAATCCGCTCCGGGGCGAACGGAGCGGTAGAGGCGGGGGACTGTCTCGATGTTGTGGTTGAACAGATCCGGAGGGGTTTGTCCGAGGATCTCGAGAGCCGGTCCCATGCATCCCCTGAAATCGGGAACGAGAATCTCGATCCTGACATCGGGGCATTGTGTCCTGAGCGAGCGGATCACGCGCGTAAACTGGGTAGCGCCTCCTTCCGGGAGATCGTCGCGATCCACCGATGTGACGACCACATAGGAAAGCCCCATCAGGGCAACTGTCCCGGCGAGCCTGGAAGGTTCTTCCGGATCGGGCGGGAGGGGTTTTCCGTGTTCGACATCGCAGAACGGACAGGCTCTTGTGCAGAGGTTGCCCAGAATCATGAAGGTGGCGGTTCCTTTCCCGAAGCATTCTCCGATGTTCGGGCAGTGTGCTTCTTCGCAGACCGTATGCAGGCCGGCCTTCCGGAAGAGGGTTCGAAGTTTCAGGACTTCCATGCCGGCAGGCGAGGGAACCCGGAGCCAGGCGGGCTTTGGGCCCGGCGGGGTCACCGGGGGAACGGGGAGAGACTTTCTCGGGTCAAGCAGTTTCACTAAGGCTCTCTGTCATCTGTCCGTACTGAGTGCGTCGGGTTTATCCGGATTCCTGGGCAATCTTTCCTGGACAGACTATCATTGTGCCGGGGAAGCCATCAAGAGACCGGAAGGTTACATCCAGTAGCGGGCATGCGTGCGTATGATGTCCCAATCGATCATGAAGTCGGAATGATTGTAGGTTTTTGCCACCGGAGGGGGTGTTGAAGGGGACCAGACGATTTTTCGCGTGAATGGACGGACGACGGGATAGCCGTCGTGCGTTTTCAGGATCAGGACCGAAAAGTGCTGCTCGGTCTTTTTGTTGTTGTCGGGAGTGTCGTGTCGGGAGTGATACTTTGTGACGACCCCGATCTCCCCTTCGTTCAGTCCGAGAACGGTCCCGACGGGATAGACGCCCATGCTGAGAAAAAACTGGGTAGCCCAGTCGGGATCGAGGGAATCTTTGGATGCGTCGATGATTTTCCTGAGCGCCTTGGAGGGGGAGATTCCCGGACGATAGCAGCGGTCCGACGTCAGGGCGTCGAAGGTGTCGAAAATCATGATGGCCCGGGTCACGGCATCCGTGGTTTCGAACAGTTGCGAGTCGGGATACCCTCCGTTGCGTCTCAGGTGATGATCCCCGGCGACTTTTGCGACAAGCGACGGAAGACTGGTGTGGTTGGAAATGATTTGCTCTCCTGTGCGGGGGTGTTCCCGGATGATTGCCCATTCTTCGGCAGTGAGAGGCTCTTTTTTATGGAGGATCTCAAGAGGGATCCGGGCTTTTCCCATATCGTGGAAAAGCCCGGAAAGCCCCCATAGAACGGCTTCGTCGTGGGAAGCGTTCCGGAAATGCGCCAGGTACAGGGCAAGGAACATTGTATTGACCGAATGGATGAATGTTTCATCGTCCGTCGACTGGAGATGCGCCAGAAAAAGATAGGCATCCGGATATTCTCTTCCCAGTTTCTCGACTTCGCCCAGGGCATTCATGAAGGGCTGGAGGTCGAGTTTCTTGTCGGGCTCCATCTGGTGCCTGATTTCGTCGAACAGGGTCTTGTACTTGACGACGAGATACTTGTGGAGGCTGGTCAGCATTTCCGCAACTTTGTAGGACGGAATGCTGACTTCCTTGATCGGGGATTCGGGGAACGGTTCGAAAGGCGTTTTCGGAGCAGACGAGGGAGTGAGACTGGACCTGTCGGGGTCGATCATCACCATCCTGACGCCATGGGAGCGGAGCCGGTCGATTTCCTGTTGGGAGTTGATGAGAAACCGGTGAGAAAGAAAAGGCGTATCGAGCCAGCTTTTGTCGATGCCAACGACATAATGTCCCACCAGCAGGTCCTGAATGGGAATGGTCCGGTACCGGTTCAAAACGGGCTCTTTTTGATGGGATAAGCCGAGAGTGTCCGGAGAAAGCCCTTCGGCGGGAAAGGTTTTCCGGAATGGAGCGTATAGGGTGCCGATTTGCCCGGCATCCTGCGGGAAAAACTGTTCATGGCAGAAGGGGATTCAAGGGAAAAGAGGGGATCCTGGATTCGACGTTGACGGAATCCGTGTACAGGAGAGTTCCTGAATTTGAAGAAGTGGACGGAGAGAATGATGTCAGACTCCTCTCGGTGCACGGTTCAGAAAAAGCTTCGGGTTAAAGAGATCTTCCTGCATCGGAAGTTTTTCGCCCTGATTCTGCCAGAGTTTGACCAATGTCACAATGGCCTGATGAAAGCAGGGTCGTCGATTTCAGATCCAGGAGTTTGTGTTTTTTCTGGTAATGCTTGAAGAAATATCCGGAAATTTCCGTTTTCGACAGGTGATGCGAGTGTTTGAAACATGCGTCGTCCGGATTGTTTTCCGGCTGTTCGATGAGGCACGGGGGGGAGGATGGATATTCTGACGCCAAATCTTTAGTGTTGGATCCTGATACGAGCGTTGATACGGAGTGCCTGGTTGCCGGAACAGGCAGTGATGGATTTGAACGGTTTTGAGGGCGATCTGATGAGAACGATGCCGGGAAAACCTTATCCGCTGGGCGCCTCCTGGGACGGAAAAGGGGTCAATTTCGCACTCTTTTCTGAAAATGCCGAGGGAGTCGAGCTTTGTCTTTTCAACTCTGTGGACGCCCGGGAGGAGTTTCTCCGCATCCGTCTGACGGAACAGACCAATCATGTCTGGCATGTCTATCTTCCGGAAGCCCGTCCCGGCTGGCTTTACGGTTATCGGGTCCACGGTCCGTACGAGCCCTCCGCCGGACACCGTTTCAACCCCAGGAAACTCCTGGTCGATCCGTATGTGAAAGGGGTGGCCCGGCGGGTGGACTGGAACGATGCCATGTTCGGGTACCAGCTGGGAAATCCGGAAGAGGATATGGCCCGGGATGATCGGGATAGCGCTCCATTCGCTCCGTTGGGCGTTGTGATCGATCCTTCCTATCAATGGGGAGGGGATTCTGCCCCCAGGACGCCGTGGGCAGAAACGGTCATCTATGAAACCCATGTCCGGGGAATGACGATGAATCACCCGGAGGTGCCGGCTGAACTCAGGGGAACGTATGCCGGCCTGGCCAGCGAACCGGTGGTGGAACATCTTTTGTCCCTGGGCGTGACGGCAGTCGAATTGTTGCCGGTTCATCACCGTGCGAGCGAGTATCAACTGGTACAGAAAGGATTGACGGACTATTGGGGTTACAACACCCTGGCATATTTTGCTCCGGACAACCGGTATGCCTCGTCCACGATGACCCCTGTCGACGAGTTCAAGATGATGGTTCGGACGCTTCACGATGTGGGAATCGAGGTGATCCTGGACGTGGTGTACAACCACACGGCCGAAGGCAATCACCTGGGTCCTACGCTTTCGCTGCGGGGAATCGACAATAGTACCTATTACCGTCTTCAGGGAGACAGTCCCCGGTACTATATGGACTATACGGGGTGCGGCAACACCCTCAACATGCGTCATCCCCAGGTCCTTCAGCTGATCATGGACAGCCTGCGGTACTGGGTGACAGAGATGCATGTGGACGGGTTCCGGTTCGATCTGGCCAGTGCCCTGGCCAGGGAACTGCACGAGGTGGACAAGCTGAGCGCCTTCTTTGATATCATCCAGCAGGATCCGGTCATTTCCCAGGTCAAGCTCATCGCGGAGCCCTGGGACATCGGAGAGGGCGGATACCAGGTCGGGAACTTCCCTCCCTTGTGGACAGAATGGAATGGCCGTTACCGGGACTGTATCCGGCGGTTCTGGAAGGGAGAAGGCCGACAGGTCGCGGAACTTGCCACCCGTTTGTCCGGGAGCAGCGACCTTTATGAATATGCTGGAAGACGTCCCCATGCCAGCATCAATTTTGTCACCGCACATGACGGTTTTACCCTCAAGGATCTCGTCAGCTACAACGACAAGCACAATGAAGACAACGGCGAGGAGAACCGGGACGGAAACAACGACAACATCAGCTGGAACTGCGGGACCGAGGGTCCGACGAACAATATGGAGATCCGGTCCCTCCGGGACCGGCAGATGCGGAATTTCATGGCGACGCTTCTGATCTCGCAGGGGGTTCCGATGATTTCCGGGGGGGATGAGTTTGCCCGGACCCAGTCCGGAAACAACAATGCCTATTGCCAGGACAATGAAATCACCTGGTATGACTGGAACCTTTCTCCGGAGCAGAAGTCGTTCCTGGAGTTTGTCCAGAAGATTGTGCAGATCCGGAAGACGCATCCTGTCCTGAAAAGGCGCAAGTTTTTTCACGGCCGGAAAATCCGGGGTTCCGAAATCAAGGATATTTCCTGGTTTTCTCCCAGCGGTCACGAAATGACCGACGAAGAATGGGATTCGGATTTTGTCCGGTGTCTGGGGGTTCGTCTTTCGGGGGATGCGATCAGTGAGGTGGATGCAAGAGGAAACCCCATTGTCGGGGAGACGCTTCTCGTTCTCCTGAATGCTCACTATGAAACGGTCCCTTTCGTCCTTCCTGCCCACCGGAAAGGGACCCAATGGCATTTGCTGGCGGATACGGCAGAGAACGGGGAGAGCCGCCGGAGGTCCTCCAGAGGGGGACGGATCTATTCCATTCAGGACCGCTCCATGGCAATCTTCTCTCTGAACCCCAGGACGGCGAGGGGATATCTCGATTTATCCGAAGTGCCTGAATCCGTGCAGGGCGAAGCGTCTCGGGCAAGAACCGGGGAGGGGATTTCATAGGGAGGTCTCTGAACTTTTTTGGGAAACCGGGTCGATGTACTGAACAACCTTCCACAGGATGAATCCATCTGGCTGAACGGACAGCATCCTCAGGATACGGCCATGACAGAGGGCTTCCCGGCATGAAGGGGTCTTTGGAGGCCGGGCCAATACCATTGCATGACTGACTGGAAGCAGGGAGGTAGATGGACCGTTCGGGAACGACCAGGCGATGGAGTCGCCCGGAACTTCTTCTTGTCATGAATCTCTATTGTCGAATCCCGTTTGGGCGGCAGCACAGCCGTGCTCCGGAAGTCGTTGAACTGGCCGGGGTGCTGGATCGGACTCCTGCCAGTGTGGCCATGAAGCTGGGCAATCTGACCGCACTGGACCCGGAGGAAAAGAATCGCGGAGTGAAGGGCTTGTCCGGTGCCAGCAGACTTGATCGGGAAGTCTGGGGTGAGTTTTCTTCCGACTGGGAGGGAGTGTCGGCAGAAAGCGAGCGTCTTTGGCAAAAGGAGGTTGCTCGTCAGGACCTTTACCGTGACGTTTCAGTGGAGCCCGACGGGAGTCCTTCTGCGGTTTCTGAGACGACACATTCTGAAGGTTTCTTTTTCGGCCCGACCGAAGGAACCAGCGTTTCCACAGTGCGTTTGGCGCAGAGATTCTTTCGGCGTACGGTGTTGACGGCCTACCACCAAAGATGTTGCGTGTCGGATAATCCGGTTCCCGAGTTGTTGATCGCAAGCCACATCCTTCCTTGGGCCGAGTTCCCCGAACAACGCTCCAATCCAGCCAACGGTTTGTGCCTTTCCCGGATTCACGATGCCGCATTCGACAGGGGACTGTTGACCTTTGATCGGGATTTCAGGGTTGTGTTGAGCAAGCGATTGAGGGACTACCTTCCTCATGAGTCGGTTCGGGCCAATTTCTTCGTTTTTGAAGGAAACTCATTGAGGTTTCCTGAAAAATTCTGTCCGGACCCAACGTTCCTGGAACATCATTGGAAACATATTTTCCAAGGTTGAGAGTTGTGTTTTCCTGGAAGTTCCGGGAAGTCGTTTTTTGCCGTTATTGCTGAAAACAGTTTTTCCGGGAACATCCCGTCTGGTGCCGGGTCAGTGAACATGAACCGCTCTGATCAATGG